>NZ_PSUU01000010.1:0-91805 GCF_002932015.1 Rathayibacter sp. AY1H3 | reverse complement strand
GCCTGGACTACCTGGTGAACCAGTACGTCTACCAGACCGGCGCGTTCCTCAAGGCCTTCCTGGTCACCAACGGCTGTTGACGCGAGCACTCCCCCTCGAACCGCCCCCGACGCCCCCTCGAAGACCCGGAGCCGATCGTGAATCCTCAGACGACGCCAGACCCGACCCGCCCTCGCCGACGACGCGCACGCCTCTCCCTCACCACCGCTCTGATCGCCGCTCTCGGCATCCTGGTCGCCCCCCTCACGGCGCCCGCCGCCTCCGCGGCCACTCTCGACCCGGGCGCCGGGCAGAGCACGCGGATCCAGGAGACGAACTCCTCGCTGACCTACAGCGGCTCGTGGCGCACGATGACGGGCGGCGACAGCGGCGGCGGGATCAAGTTCCTCAACAGCACCGGCTCCGTCTCGTTCAGCTTCCGCGGCACCGGCTTCAGCTGGGTCAGCCGCACCACCGCCTCCGCCGGCATCGCCACCGTCACGGTCGACGGCGCGAGCACCTCGGTCGACCGGTACACGAAGACCACGGCGTACCAGGTCCCGGTGTTCACGAAGAAGGACCTCGCCGACACCGTCCACACGGTCAAGATCGCCTGGAGCGGCACGGCCAACAGCTCCGCGAGCGACAAGAACCTGGTCATCGACGCGTTCGACATCACCCGCGCGACTCCCGCCACCGAGGAGCCGACCGACGAGACCGGCGGCGGCGAGGACGACGGCCCCGTGCTCGATCCTTCCGGAGCGACCAGCCTCCTCGTGCAGGAGACCGACCCCGCGCTGCAGTACACCGGCTCGTGGAGATCGATGGCGGGCGGCGACAGCGGCGGCGGGATGAAGTACCTGACCTCCGCCGGATCGGTGAAGTTCACCTTCGTCGGCACGTCGTGGCGCTGGATCAGCCGGAAGACCTCCTCCTCCGGCATCGCCGCGGTCTCGGTCGACGGCGGACCCGTCACCAAGGTCGACCGCTACAGCTCGACCGCGCAGTACCAGGTGCCGGTCTACGAGACGACCGACCTCGCCGAGGGCACGCACACCGTGACCATCTCCTACACGGGGACGAAGAACTCCCAGTCGACCGACAAGAACCTGATCATCGACGCGTTCGTCCTCGCCGAGGACGGCCTCGCGACCGACGCCGTGGAGCTCTCCCCCCTGACCGACGGCTACACCGTCGCCTGGGACGCGCCCTTCAGCTCCCGGGTCGTCTCGTACGACGTGCACCGCTCGAACGAGGACGGCTCCGGCGACACGGTCGTCGGCACCGTCGCCGACCCGGTGCGCCAGTACCGCGACGAGACCGCCGAGGCGGGACGCGCCTACACGTACACCGTCTCGGCGACCGACGACGCCGGCCGCGACTCGCGGCTGAAGGAGTCGGCCACCACCACGGCCGACCTCCTCGCCTCCCGCGCCTCGCTGCTCGCGGCCTTCGACTGCCCCGCCGCCACCAAGACGGTGTCGACCTCGGCGCAGCTCGTCACGGCCCTGACCAACCCCTCCTCCGGCGACGTCATCCGCCTGGCCGACGGCGTCTACACCGGCAAGTTCGCCCTCCGCGGCACCGCCGCCCAGCCCGGGTCGATCTGGATCTGCGGCTCGCCCAACGCGGTCCTCACCTCCGGATCCACCTCGAGCGGCACCGCGCTCATCCTGAACACGGTGAGCGACGTGCACCTCGTGGGCTTCTCAGTCCGCAGCTCCTTCCAGGGCATCCAGGTGCTCGCCAGCAAGGGCGTCCAGATGGCCGGCCTGACGGTGAGCGAGATCGGCTACGAGGCGGTCCACTTCCGCAGCCAGACCACCGACTCCCTGATCGTCGGCAGCACCATCCGCCGCACCGGCCTCGTCTCCGCCAAGTACGGCGAGGGCGTCTACGTCGGCACCTCCGACCGCAACTGGTGCGAGTACAACAGCTGCAACCCTGACCGCACGGCCCGCATCGCGGTCGTGGACAACGCGATCAGCGACACCGGCGCCGAGCCGATCGAGGCCAAGGAGGGCACCCTCGACGGCGACATCATCGGGAACACGGTCCTCGGCGGATCGCGGCTCGCCTCGGACGTCGTCTCGCTGATCCTGGTCTCGGGCAACAGCTGGCTGGCCGCGGGCAACTCCGCCGCGGGCACCACCACCTACGGCTACCAGGTGATCACCCGCGCCGACGGCTCGGGCAACGACAACACCATCAGCGGTAACCTCGCGCTGAAGACCAGCAACGCGGTGGTCTACCTCCACCAGCCGTCCAACTGGTCCACCAGCGGCAACACGCTGAGCTGCTCCAACTCCGGGAAGGACCTGATCGGGAACGTGGCCTGCACGCCGTGACCTGATCCGCTCCCCGCGCGCAGAACCGCCGCCGTCGTCCCCTCGACGGCGGCGGTTCTGCGTCTGCCCGCCTCCCGCCGACCACGCGGGAGCCGGCGGAGTCGCGCGCGACGACCGCGACCACCGCGGACTCGCGAGGGCGCGGGCGGGCGCTCGGCGTCTCCGGGGCCGCAGGAGTGGGCCGGTCGGAGGGTGACGCGATCAGAGCCCGGCTGACGCGCCCGCGCCTCTCCAGCACGCAGAAGTGGGCGGAGTCGCGCGCGGGTACCGCGACTTCTGCGGCCTCGCGGTGTCAGCGGGCTCCCGGGAGCCGGTGAGGCACCTGGTCCGGCCACGGCGGGCGCTGGAGAGGCCGGAGGAGGTCCGGAGGGGCCGGCCATGCCCTGGAGAGCCCGCACGGGCCCGCCCCGGAGAGCCCGCTGGCCTAGGACGGGGACGCCGCCTCCTCTCGAGTCCGCGGAAGTCGGCGTGCTCGCGCGCGACTACCGCGACTCGTGCGGACTCGCGGGGTGAGCGGGCTCGCGGGGGACGGAGAAGGGTCCGGTCCGGCCACGGCGGGCGTTGGAGAGGCTGGGAGGGCGGACGGACCGGCCAGGCCTCGCAGAGCCCGCACGGGCCTGCCCCGGACAAGCGGCGCAGTCCCCGGACGCGGAAGAGCGCACCGCGGCCGGGGCCGGGGTGCGCTCTTCCGCAGCGCGCGAGGACGCGATCAGACGATCGCGGGGGCCTTCTGCAGCTTGTGGCGGGCCAGGACGACCGCGCCGACCACGGGGGTGCCGGCGGTCTCGATCCAGTGCACGTCGGCGGCGGCCTGGGGCGAGTCGACCTTGCCCTCGATCAGGACGAGGACGGCTCCGTCGGCCACGCCGCGGAAGGTCGGCGACTGCTCGGTCGCGCCGAGGGTGCCGGTGACGATCAGGACGATGTCGTAGACCTTCTCGAGCTCCTCGACCAGCGCGCGGAGGGCGTCGGTCGGCATCGGCGTACCGGCCTGGGCGCCGCCCGCGGGGAGCAGGTCGACGCGGTCGGTCGAGCGCTTGATGATCGCGTCGTCGAGCGAGGCGGCTCCGGCGAGCACCTCGCGCAGGCCCGGGCGTCCGCCCGAGGCGGAAGCGAGAGCCGAGCCCTCGGCGGTGCCGTCCACGATCACGACGGACGAGCCGAGCACGGCCAGCGCCTTGGCGAGCAGCACCGCGCTGGCGGTGTGCGGGGTCTTCTCGGACGCCGGGGCGATCGCGAAGGAGGAGTACGAGCGGGTGCGCGCGATGGCGGAGAGCTCGAACGCCACGGCCGAGTAGCGGGCCGGGATCTCGGTCGAGTTCAGCATCTCGTCGAGCTTGGTGGCCTTGACCGGGACGATGCCCAGCAGCGGCCGGTCGATCGCGGAGCGGACGTCGTCGCCGCTGCGGAGGCGGCGGTCGAGGGCGGTCATCACGATCGCCACTCCCACGCCGACCACGGCGCCGCCGAGGATGCCGAGCGCGAGCAGGACGAGGATGCCACCGGTGACCGGCAGCTCCGGCGGGAGCGCCTGGCTGAGCACCTGGAGCTGGATCTGCGGGACGGCGACGCCGTTCGTGGTGGTCGTCGGGTCGGCCCCCTTCACGGCCGCGTCGAGCTGGGCGGCGACCGCGTTCGCGATGACCGCGGCCTGCTCGGGCGAGGGGTCGGTGGCCGAGATCGTGATGACCACGGACTCCGGCTCGGCGAGGACGGTCACGCGCTTGGCGAAGTCCTCGATGGGCTCGTCGATGCCGAGGCCGTCGATGACGCCCTGCAGGACGGTGTCCGAGGTGCCGAGGGCGACGGAGGTGACCGTGGCCTGGGAGGCGGCGCTGTTGGCCGCGACCCGGTCCGCGGTCGAGAGGACTCCGGACGAGGAGACCGCGACGTACACGCGTGCGTCCGCCTTGTACTGCGGGAGGAGGACGGCGTTGAGTACCAGGGCCGCCACGGCGCCGAGCAGAGCGAAGGCGACGATGTAGACCCACCTCCGGCCGATGCCGGCGAACAGTCCGTTCAAGGTCATGGTGTGTGGTGTCCCTTTCGTCGACTGCACCGGAGTGCAGGGGGTCTGACTGTAGCGTCGTGATGTGTCGTCCGCGTTGCGCGGACCCGGCCGCGAGGTTTCGCGCGGGAGCGGTGGATCAGAGGTGGGCCTGCAGGAAGGCGAGGATCGCCTTCTTGTTGTTCGGGGTGTTGTTCTGGAGCCCGTGGTGGCCGGAGCCGTCCACGCCGACCTCGGACGCCACTCCGGCGTCCTGCAGGGCGACCTGCATCGCGTCGGCCTGCTCGACCGGGACGAGCTCGTCCTCGGAGGTCAGCCAGATCTGCGGGGCGTCCGTGGAGTCGACCGAGGTGATCGGCGACGCGGGGATGCTCTGCGGGCAGGTCGTCGAGTCGATCTCGTCGCAGTCCAGGTAGGAGAGGATCTGCTCCTTCGCCTCGGGCACCGGCGTGCCCAGCGACATCCCGGTCTCGGTCATGTCGGCGACCGCCGAGAAGGCGACGACCGTCTTGACCCGCGAGCCCTCGGTGAGGGAGCCCTCGCCGAGCGTGCCCATGGTCGCTCCGATGATCGCTCCGGCGGAGCTGCCCATCACGCCGATGCGGGCGGGGTCGAGGCCGAAGCGCGTGACCTGCGCGGGCTCGCGCAGCCACTCCACGGCGGCCTGCGCGTCCTCGATCTGGCCGGGGTACCGGCTGTCCTGGAGGAGGCGGTAGTCGACGGAGACCGAGACGAAGCCGCGCTCGGCGTAGTACTCGCAGAGCTCGGTCATCCCGCCCTCGTCGCGGGCGCCGTCGACGAACCCTCCGCCGTGCAGCATCAGCAGCGCGGGGCGGTCGGTGCCGCCCGCGGTGGGGAGGCAGGCGTCGGCCTTCAGCGAGACGCCGTCGACCGAGCGGTACTCGATCGCCTTCTCCGTCGTGAAGCCGTCGGGCGTGCGGACGGGCTCGGGCTGCGAGGAGCAGCCGGCCAGCCCGAGGGCGACGGCCACGACGGCCGCCAGGACTCCGGCTCTGCGTGCTCGTGTCGTCTTCACTCGTGGGACTCCGCTCTCTTCTTCTCGTAACTGGGGGAGGTGCCGGGCTCATCGGCCGGGACCGCGACGGGATCGGAGACGACTCCGGGGCCGCGCGCAGGGACGGGCACGGGCTTGCGCCGCTTGCCGGGGCCGCCGAGGGCGGCCGGGGGGACGTAGATCCACTTGACCTTCGAGAGGTAGCGGGTCACGAAGAGCGAGAGGACGACCGCGAGCACCATCACGACCAGCAGCAGCGGCACCTCGAAGCCGCCGATCTCGGAGCGGTCCTCGGGGAGGATCACCCGCAGGATCGTGATGGCGATCACGATGAAGTAGAGGTGCAGCAGGTAGATGTGCAGGCTGCGCTCGCCGCAGATCGTGAAGAAGTTCAGGAATCGCACTCGGGAGAGGGCCCGCGACACGAGGATGCCCATCGCGACGGCGGCCATCTGGCCGGCGAGGGCGAGGAACGGCACCCAGCGGATCGGGAAGAGGAAGAGCACCGCGCTCAGCACGACGAAGACCGGAGTGACGTAGAGGAACGCGCGGCTCCCCTTCTGCTCGACGAAGTCGATGATCCTCTTCGAGTAGAGCGTGCCCACCAGGAAGAAGACGAACAGGGCGCCGATGCGGTTCCAGCCCACGTTGGTCGTGTTGAGGAGACCCGTGGTGAACATCGTCCCCATCACCGCGGCGAGGGCGACCTGCACGCGGTGGTCGACCTTGCGCAGGAGCCACGCGCCGAGCGTGAAGAGCACGAGGCCGTAGATGAACCAGTAGCTGCTGCTGGGCCAGAAGAACAGCAGGAGCAGGTTGAGCGGGTCGGTCGCGGGGAGCTCGCCGAGTCCGCCGTTCGCGAGCGGCACGACCAGGTAGAAGGCCATGCGGATCACGGACCAGACCACGTAGAGCCAGAGCAGCGGGTACAGCCTGCGGCGCCAGAGGTCGCCGAAGCTCCAGGTGCGGATGCGCGAGCCGAAGAGACCGGACACCAGGAAGAAGAGGGGCATCGGGAACAGCTCGAACACGACCTTGATGCGGCCGAGAGTGTTCTCGACCCCGATGTCACCGAGGTACAACGACGTGTGGTAGTACACGACCATCAGGATGGCGGCACCCTTGGCGAAATCCACCCATTCGCGTCGGGCCCCGCCCGCAGGCTTCAGCAGCTTCATTCTCTCCCCCTTGTGCCCGGTCGTACCGCTCGTGAATTCCATCCGAGGTGAACAAGGCTCAGAGAAGGACGCAGGCTCGGTCGCAGAATGCGACCGAGGATCAAGACTAAGGGTGTATCGTCCGCGCCGCACATTCGACGGAATAGTGACGAGGACTCGATTGCCGGGAAGCGCACTCCGGCCTCTCCGCTCACCATGGAGAAGACGGTCACCGGCGTCCGTTCCCGGCGCTCATCGCCGCTCGGTAGAGCGCGGGCGCCGCGGCGGCGAGCCCGAAGAGGACGGAGCGCTTGAGGTCGCGCCGGCGCACGAGCGCGACCAGGTGCCGGAGTCCCGCCTCGTCGTGCGCGGCCCGCCAGAGCCGGTCCGCCTCCTCGGGGCTGTGCGCGCCCGAGGTGGCGTCCTTGAAGCGGGAGAGCAGGGAGAAGCGCGCGCGGTAGTAGGAGTAGTCCTGCGAGTCGAGGATGCGCGGGTCGAGCCCGCGGGCCGTCCGCTCGATCACGGCGGCGAGCCCGGCGAGCGAGTCGGCGCGCTTCGCGCCCGAGCGGATGATCGAGCCGGAGCGGAGGCGGTACTCGTAGACGGAGTCGGGGACGACGACGACCTCGTCGGCCGCGGCGAGCAGCTGCGCGACCTGCGCCTGGTCCGAGTGCTGGCGGATCCGAGTGAAGTCGATGCCGTCGAAGAGCTCGCGGCGGAACAGCTTGTTCCAGAGGTGCCCGGTCAGCTCCCCGACCAGGAGCGCGGTGAAGGCGCCCCGGCCCGAGAGCGCGAGCGGGCCGCGCAGGGAGCCGACGGGCGTGGATCCGGTGGCGTCGACCGTGACCGCCTGGGCGACCACCACGTCGGCGCGGCCCGCCTCCCCCGCGGTGAGCATGGCCTCGACCGCGGTCTCCGGCCACTCGTCGTCGGCGTCGACCAGCCAGACCCATTCGCCGGCGGCCTCGCCGACGGCGCGCTCGCGAGCGGCGGCGACGCCCTGGTTCTCGTCCTGGCGCAGGTAGCGGATCCGCTCGTGCTCCTCGGCGAACGCGCGGCCGATCGCCTCGGTCCCGTCGGTCGAGGCGTCGTCGACCACGAGGATCTCGAGCTCGGCGTGGGTCTGCCGCAGCAGGCGCTCCAGGGCGGAGGCGAGGTGCGCCTCCTCCTGGTGCGCCGGGACCACCACCGAGACGAGGGTCACTTCTGCCCCACGACCCGGCGGAGCACCGTCTCGAGGTCGCGGCCGCTGGACTCCAGCGAGAAGCGGTCGAGCCAGCGGTCGATGCCGGTGATCTCGAGCTCGCTCGCGCGGATCAGCGCGTCGGCGAGGTCGGAGGCGGAGGGGGTGAGCGCGAGCTCGCCGGTCAGGCCGGGGACGATCGCGTCCGCGACTCCGAGCGCCCCGGACACGGCGACCGAGGGGACGCCGGCGGCGGCCGCCTCGACCAGCACGTTGCCGAAGCCCTCGCGCAGCGACGGGAGCAGCACGACGGCGTTCTCGTCGAAGTGGTGGAACCAGTCCTCGACCCAGCCCATGTCCTGGAAGTCCACGCCGCGCGCGGTCGCCTCCGCCTTCATGCTGCCGAGCAGCGGGCCGCCGCCGAAGGAGACGACCTTCGCGGGGATGCCGCGGCGCTCCAGCTCCTCGGCCGCGAGGATCGCGAGCTCGGGACGCTTCTGGACGACGAGGCGGCAGGGCAGCACGATCTGCAGGCCCGCCGCAGTGCCGGGGGTGCGCGAGACCTGGCGGGAGCGGTCGACCTTGGCGGTCGCCGGGTTCGGCACGACGGTGCAGCGCTCGCCCGAGACGCCGAAACCGGCGACGAGCTCGCCCGCGACGGGGTGCGAGATCGCGATGACGTGGTCGGCGCGGCGGTAGAGCGTCTTGGCGAGCCCGAGCTGCACCTTCTGGGTCTTCGAGAAGCCCGGGATGCCGAGCGAGACGAGGTTGCGCTCGCTCACGATGGTCTTCGGGCGGTCCGCCTTCGCGGTCATCTCCGCCGAGGCCAGGAGCACGATGTTCGGGTAGCCCTGCAGGGCGACCGCGACATCGGGGGTGCGGCGGCGGAACAGCTCCTTGAGCATCCGCGCCTTGCCGACGTGGCCCTTGCCCTCGCCGATGCGGTGCAGCACCGCGCCCTCGGGGAGGTACTCGTCGGTGCCCTTCACCGAGGTGGTGACGACGTCGACGTGGTGGCCCTGCTCGAGGAGCCAGCCCATCCAGGTGCGGGCGACGAACTCGGCCCCGCCGCCGTGCAGCGACGTGACGACGAACATGATCCGCATGCGCGGTCCCTTCTCCTGCGCCGCGCTCATCGCACGACCTCCGCGCCGAGGCCGCGGGTGTTGAGCGCCGAGAGGCGGCGCACCTCGGGCATGGCCGAGTCGATGGTGGCGCGCACGCCGCCGTCGCCCGGCTCCGCGAGGATGCGGTCGATCACCGGGAGGACGCGGTCGGCGAAGCCGGGGACCGGCTCGACGCACAGCTGCGGCAGGCCGATGAGGCGCATGATGCCCTCGACCTTGCCCTGGGTGGCGAGGGTGATCGCGGGGACGCCGAGCGAGAGCGACATGATCGCGAGGTGCATCCGCCCGGTGACGGTCAGCAGGGCGTCCTCGGCGAGGCCGCGGATCTCGGCGGGCATGAGCACGCGGTCGACGACGGTGACGCCCTCGGTTCCCACGCGCTCGGCGACCGCGCGGACGGCCACCTTGTCGTCGCCGATGGGGCGGGAGACGTGCGGGAGGAGCACGACGTGAACGCCGGCCGCGCGCAGGCGGTCGACGATGCGCTCGTACTCCGGCACCTGGTCGACCATGCCGGCGACGAGGGCGCTCGCGTTCACGAGCGCGAAGGGGACGCCCTCGGGCAGTCCCAGATCCTCGCGGAAGCTGCGGTCGCGGGTGCGCGCCGAGAAGACGATGTCGGTGACCTCCTCGACGCGCTGCACGCCGATGCTCCGGGCGCGCTCCGCCGAGAGCGGGTCGCGGAGCATCGGGACGACGCCGGCGCGGGAGGCGGCGATCAGGGAGCGGCGGGCGGCGAGGCGGGCCGCCGCGTTCCAGGAGAAGCCGAGGACGCGCGTGGGCACCCCTGCCTCGGCGGCGGCCTGCGCGAGCAGGGAGCGGCGGACCGAGCCGCGGAGGCTGTACTTGCCGTCCATCATGTCGGCGCCGACGACCGAGACCGAGCGGGCGCGGCGGATCAGCGCGGCGTAGGCGCGGAGATCGGCGGCGTGCGCGTCGCCCACTCCGTAGACCAGGTGCGGGAGCTCGACGACCTCGACCCGGTCGGCCTGCTCCTCGGGGATCACGACGTCGCCGGCGTAGCGCTGGACGACCACGACGGGGCCGGTGGTGTTCTCGAGGAACGCCTCCAGCATGGCCTGGTCGCCGATGTTGCCGCTGCCGGGAGCGGCGATCACGAGGTGAGACTCGGGCTCGGGTCGGAGGTCCGCGAGGGCGGCGCGGAGCACCGCCGCGTCGCGTCGGGCGGGCAGGCGGGTCGTCGTGACGAAGTCCTTCTTCCAGGACTTGACGACGCCGAGCTTGAGTTTCATCGATCTCTTTCGGTGGGAGGAACGGCGGCGGGAGGCCGCTCGGAGTCGGGGATGCCGGCCGTGACGGCTCCGTCGACCAGCGCGCTGTCGCCGGTGGGGCTGATGGCGTCGACCGTGGCCGGGGCCGGAGCGGCGGCCGGGCGGCTGCGGCGGAAGTGGCGGCGCAGGTCGGCGAGGCTGAGGATCTGGCGGCGGAACGCGGGGAGGATCAGCATCCAGAGCCCGACCCCGACCAGGACGGCGGCGCCGCCCACGAGGAGGCGGAGGACGGGCTGGTCGGCGGCGATCCAGACGGTGGAGAAGTAGGCGCCCACCGTGATCGATCCGAACGTGATGCCGCTGCGGAGGCCGTTGGTGAACATCTCGCGGACGGGGGCATCGGAGGTGCGGCCGATCCAGATCAGCGCGGTCGGCCAGGTGAGGGCGAGCGAGCCGGCGTACGCGACCGCGACGCCCGTCACTCCCCAGTTGGAGCCGAGCAGGATCAGGACGACCATCAGCGGGCGGGTCGCCAGGCTGTACCAGACGCTCTGGCGCACGAGGCCCTTGGCGAGGAACACCCAGTTGGAGCAGTACGCCGTGGCCTGGAAGAACCCGGCCACGAGCAGGATCTGGAAGATCGGGACCGAGGCGAGCCAGCGCTCCCCCACCAGGATCCGGATGACCGAGTCGGACTGGGAGCCGAGGACGGCGAGCACGAGGCCCATCGCCGTCAGCATCGCCGACTGGCCGAAGAGGATGAACGTGCGGAACCGCTCGCGCTCGTCCTGCAGCTTGGACAGCACGGGCAGTGCCACGCGCTGCACCGGAGAGTTCAACTGCTGCAGCGGCAGCATCATCAGCTGGAACGCGCGGTTGTAGAGGCCGAGGTCGACCGGGCCGAAGCGCGCGCCGATGATGACGGAGTCGACGTTCTTGCTCACGTAGGTCAGCGCCTGGGTCGCGAAGACCCCGCCTCCGTAGCGGAGGAAGTGGCCCATCGCCTCGCCGCGGCGGTAGCGGCCGGGACGCCAGCCCGTGATGAAGACCAGCATCAGCACGCTGATGAGCGGCTGCACGATCTGGCTCCCGGCCAGCGCCCAGTAGCCGGCGCCGCCGAGCGCCATCAGCACGCCGACCACGAGGCCCAGCACCTGGGCGACGATGTCGACCAGGGTGATCTTCACGAAGCGGAGGTGACGGGCGAGGTCGGCGCGGAACTGCGTCGAGATTCCGTTGAGGAGGAACGTCGAGGAGAGCACGACGGTCAGCAGCTGGAGCCGGTCGTCGCCGTAGAGGGCGGCGATCGGCCAGGAGGCCGCGATGACCACCAGGGTGAGGGTGAGGCCGATGCCCGAGTTCATCCAGAACAGGTTGCTCTTCTGGCCCGGCGTGATCTCCTTCGCCTGGATGGCGGCGGAGGAGAGGCCGAAGTCGCGGAAGATCTCGCCGATGCCGATGATCGCCGTGACCATCGCGAGCAGGCCGTAGTCGGCCGGCGAGAGCAGGCGCGCGAGGATGACGATGCCGCCCAGCTGGACGGCGATGCGGATCGCCTGCCCGCCGATGGTGACGGCGGCGCCGCGGCTCGCCGAGCGGCTGAGGCTCGGTGACGGCTTCTGCGTGGTCCCGGTCATCGGGTCGAGCCCTTCTTGGTGGCGATCGCGCCCTCGTAGGCCTTCTTGAGCTGGAGTCCGAGCACGTCCCAGTCCCGACCGGAGAGGGCGGGGAGCCCCTCCGGCGGCCGGGTGCGCGTGCGCTCGAGAGCGGCGGTGATCAGCTCGGGGGTGAGCTCGCCGTCGTACTCGATCACCCAGTCGCTGCCGACCTCCTCGGCCAGGGCCGTGTTGGTGGGCGTGCGAGGCACCAGGATCGGCCGGCCGAGCGACAGGGCGACCAGGATCGAGCCGGAGTTGTGCATCTCGCGGTAGGGAAGGACGATCAGCTCGGCCCGGCCGATCTCGTCGACCATCTCGGCGTCGTCGACCCGGCGGAGCGTGGTGCGCACCCGGGTGTCGCGGGCGGCCCGCTCCTCGACCAGCTCGCGCTGGCCCGTGCTGGGGCTGCCGACCACGTGCAGGGAGAGGGAGTCGTCCTCCACGCCGCGGAACACGTCCATCAGCTCGACGACGCCCTTGTACGGGCGGATGATGCCGAAGTAGAGGACGCGGCCGTGCTCGCGCTCGGGCAGCGGGTGCTGCGCGAACTGGTCGCGGTAGTGGCCGTGCAGCACGGTGACGGCGGGCGCCCGGCCGGGAGCGACGGTCGTCGGGTTCAGGCGGACGAACAGGTCGGTCGCGCGGTCGACCCGGGCCAGCGAGCGGCGCTCGGCGGCGGGACCGAGCTCGTGCGGGTGCAGGTTGTGCACCGTCCGCACGAGCGGGATGCGCTGGAGCGCGAGGCGCACCAGCAGCACGTCGAGGGCGCGGCGGCGGAGGAAGCGGTGCAGCGGGCTGCGGCCGCGGATCATCAGCTCGGGCCAGTGCACGTGCAGCACGTCGTAGTCGGCGAGCAGGGCGCTGCGCCAGGAGAAGAACAGCAGCTCGACGCCGGGCGCCAGGCCGTCGACGATCGAGTCGACGTACTGCGTGGTCGAGTCCGGCGGCGCGAGCGACTGCTGGACGACGAGCGCGGCCGGCGACGAGTCGTTCCTGCGGGCGAGGCGGCTCATCGCTCGCCCCGCATCCCGACGGCCATCGGCGCGTCGAAGATCCTCGCCCCGAGGGGCTGGCGCATCCGGATGCCCTTCGAGAAGTCGGGGACGTGCACCGGGTTGAGGCAGATGATGACGAGGAATCCCAGGAGCAGGTGGCTGGGGCGGACCGCGTCGATGGCGTTGTAGCCGGCGAGGCAGACCATGAAGCCGAGCAGGCCCGCCGCAGGACCGACGTCGCGACGGCTGAGTGTGGCGCCGAACATCGCGGCCACCATGATCACGAAGAGCAGCAGGCCGGGGATGCCGACGCTGATCAGCAGCTGCAGGAACGAGTTCTCGATGACGACGTCCGAGAACCGCCTGCCGCTGATGCCGGACGTCGCCGCTCCGGAGCCGAGCCAGTGCGTGAGCTCGGCCGCCTTCAGCGACACGGTCACCGCGAGGTCGCGGGCGCCGGCCGAGATGGAGGCGTCGAGGTTGTTGTTGCGGGCGGTGACGGGCTCGAAGTTCAGGACTCCGACACCCGCGACGAGCCCGGCGATCAGGATCGAGCCGGGCCGGAGCAGCGAGCGGTTCGGGTTGAGGAAGCCCACGGCGACGAGCGCGACGACGACCGCGACGGCGATGGCCGCCATCGGTCCGCGCGAGACGGTCGCGACGACGCCGCCCGAGGCCAGGATGCCCAGCAGCAGGTCCGACTTGCGGGAGCCCTGGAGCCAGGAGCCGAACGCGAGACCGGCGCCCACCGTGAGGAAGGTGCCGGCGAGCAGCGGGTGGCCGAAGGTGATCTCGGCGCGGTAGAGCGACCAGTGCTGGTCCTGCTCGTAGCCGAGGGCGCCGTAGACGGCACCGAGGATCGGGGAGCTCTGCGCGACCAGCTCGAGGGCGGCGTAGAGGGCGAGCAGCCCCGAGAGGATCACCCACGTCTTGCGCAGCAGCACGGCCTCGCGCTGGGCGTCGAAGACGAGCATCGGCACGCCCACGCAGATCGCGAAGCTGAACATCCACGAGACGCCCTCGGTCGCGTAGGAGCTGCGCACCGTCGCCAGGGCCGACCAGAGCATGAGGGCGATGAACGCGAGGATCACCACGGCCCGCCACGGGGAGAGCACGAGCTCGCGGGTCCACGCCTTGACGGGGGCGCGCCACAGCTCGGGAGCGAGCCCGCGCCGGATCGCCCAGATCACGAGGATGACGGCCCAGAGCGTCATGCGGAACGTCAGGGTCGAGGGGGTCAGCGGCGTCGGGACGAGCGCGAAGAACGCGAGCGCCATCGCCGGCAGCCAGTGCGCGGGGACCCGCAGCAGCACGTAGGCGCCGACGATGCCGCCGACTCCGGCGGCGATCACCAGGAGGCCGGTGCCCGGCTCCCGGGTCGAGAAGATGTACCCCATCCCGAGGACGATCACCAGGGCGACCGAGAAGAGCGCGCCGACGAGGAGTCGTCGCGGGAGGATGTCGATCACGTCAGGGAGTCCTTCTGGCGTCGGAGCGGAGTGGTGGAGGAGGGGGCGGGCGGTGCGGCGCTCACGGGAGTGGTCCCGTCGGCCTCGATGAGGATCGCGATGCCCTCGCGAGCCGCCTCTCGGCGGCTGGGACGCCTGCGATGCCGTGCCCTCCTCCTCCACTGCTCGACCCTGGCGCCGACCCCCGGGGAGGAGGGGTCGCGTCGGTCCTGCCGCGGATCAGGCGGGGCCCTCCTGAAGCCAGCGGCGGAAGGTCGCGACCGAGTCCTTGTTGGTGAACTCCGGTACGACGTGACCATTATCGAATTCGGCGCCGCTGTGGTAAGCGATCGTCGCCTCCCTGGCGACGGGGAGCGCCAGGCGACGCAGGCGTCCGCCGTGGAGCTCGGCGGGAGCGAGCTTGTCGGCCGTGCCGGCGCTGACGCGCAGACGCATGCCCTTCCACGCGTCCTGCGGCAGCCGGGCGGGGTTGGTCGCGCGCATCAGCGCCCGGTCTCCCCCGTACACGGCGAGAACGCGGTTCGACGGACTGGTATCGCGCGCCGCGAGGTCCTCGACGTCGAAGACGCTGCTGGCGTGGTACGCCCCGTAGATGTTCGGCACCATCTTCTTCGCGTAGGCCCAGCACATCATCGCTCCGCCGCCGGAGTTCGAGCGGAGGAAGCTCGCGCGGACGTCCCAGAGGTTCTGCACCCAGGCTGTGGCGGCCGTCTGCACGGCGAGCGCCGTGGGGTTGGTGTAGTTGCTCGGACCGCCGAAGTCCGGACAGATGCTGACGAAGCCCAGGTCGACGAGTGGATCGGCCGAGTACCTGTAGGCGAAGTAGAGCGACGTGTAGTCGCTGCCGCTGGCGTGGTAGAACCAGGCGACCGGCACCGAGGAGCCTGATTTCGGCTTCGCCGAGTGCGGGACGAAGAGGCGGGTGGAGTCGCCGCCGATCTTCACATCGATGATCTCGTAAGGCTTCCTGCCGTTCTTCGAGAACGCGGTGTCGAGGCGCGAGACCTCGCCCGGAAGCTTCGGGATCACGCTGTAGTTCGGCGCGGCGAGCGCCGGGGTCGCTACGAGAGCGGAGGCGGTCGCGGCGGCTCCGACAGCGGAGGCGGCGAGCAGGAGGCGGCGCGAGAGGCCGCGCGGGGTGTCAGTCATATCGAGAATCCTTCGGAGCTTTCAGAATCAGTGTCGAGTCGGCCGACCATTCCGAATTCGACGCACATGAAGTGGCGTCCGGCCCCCCAACCCATTCGAGAGTGTACGGGCCGCGGATGACGCGTGGATGTCGTTCTCATCACGTCTGGTCGCTCGGGCGGGGATCAGCGGGAGGAGGGGAAGAGACGGCGGGAGAGGCCCGAGGACTTCTCGGCCGTCTCGTGCACCACGAAGGGCACGGCGGAATCGGCGGAGACGACCCGCCTCGCCGCGGCGAGTTCGAGCGTCTCGCGGGAGAGGCCCTCGATGTCGACGGTGACCGCGAGGCCGGAGTCGGCCAGGCGGGTGGCGATCTGCACCTGGTGGTCGTCGACGTGCTCGCCGAACGAGGCGCGGCGCGGAACCAGGATCGGCACCCGGCCCTGCTCGATGGCGCTGAGCGCGGTGCCCACTCCCCCGTGCGCGATGACGACGTCGGCCGCCTTCATCGCGGCGTTGAGCTCGTCGTGCGGCACGGAGTGGCGGCCGTCGATCCCGAGCCCGGAGACGTCGTTCGCTCCGGTCTGCCAGAGCACCTCCACGCCCTCGAGCAGCGGCGCGAGCGCGGCGAAGAAGCGGGGGAACGGGTAGCCGTCCTGCGTGCCGACCGAGACCACGGCGCGGCGGATCGGCTGCGGGACGACGTCCTCGACGCGGTAGGTGTCGAAGATCGAGCCGCCGAAGCTCCAGCGGTCGTCGGCCCAGGAGCGGTACTGGGTGTAGGTCGAGACGGCGGGGACCCGGGCGAGGATCCGACCGGTCATCGACGGGCCGAGCACGCGGGCGGCGCTCTCGATGTAGTGCGCGGGGATGCCGCGCGAGGCCGCGAGCGGCAGGAAGGAGAGGGCGGGGCTGGCGCCGGTGCTGAAGACGGCGTCGAAGGACCCGCGGGCCAGCAGGGAGCGGCCGATCATCGCGTTGCGGAGCACCGGCACCACGGCGCGGGGCGGCGGATCGGCGAGGTGGGTCACGCGCCGGTCGGCGAGGAGGGTGCGGCTGAGGGCGCTGTCGACGGTCGCCCAGTGCTGCTCCTCCGGGTCGACTCCGAGGAGCCCCGAGAGGGCGAACATCTCCTTGAGATGCCCGCCGCCGGAGCAGACGAAGAGATACGAAGCCATACGCGCCTTCACTGGTGATGATCGAGATAACAGGCGTGTGGATGATCGATCGTCCGCCGAGAACGACCCCCGGTCCCTGGTGCAGAAGTCGCCCGATCATAGCAGGGAGGGTCTCCGAGGGGCACTTCTCTGAGAGAACTGTTCACCTCGCCGGAAGGCGATAGGGGCTCATTCGACAGGCGATATCCGCTCACTTCTCCGGAGGGTGGAAAGCGATATCCGCTCGACTCGGGGATGACCGGGAACGTCGCTCGGCACCCCGATAGCGGACCGGCCGATTCCCGTCGATCACCTGCACCGCACGGGCCGCGCGCGTAGCGTCGGACCACCGGCGCAGAGGCCGGTCGACCCAGGAGGAGCGCCATGAGCGACAACGAGCAGAACAGCCCCGTGATGGACGGAGCCGAGGACGCCAGCAACGACGAGAAGCTCGGCGGCCTGATCGACCAGGTCGAGCACGACCACGGAGCCGAGGGCGCCGGCGCGATGGCCGACGCGCTCCGCGACCGCGCCGACGAGACCGACACCGAGATCACCGAGGAGTCGGACGCGTCCGGCCCGGTCGAGGACAGCGGCACCGCCCAGGTCTGAGCGACGGGGCCCGGAGGACGACTCCGGGCCCCGATCCCTGATCGCTGGGGAGAGCGGTGGGCCCTCCGGATCGCTCGTCAGAGCGGCCCGGCGAGCGCCGCCCGATGTGCACCGGAGCGGCCCGATGAGCGCCGCCCCACCCCCAAAGCCCTGTTTGACGGTGCGGGAGCCGCCGGTCACCATGGCCGCATGTCCTCTCTCGACGAGCTGCGCGCCACCGCGCATCCGATCCGCCTCCGCCTGCTGTCCCTGGTGACGGGAGCGGCGATGAGCGCCGCGGAGGCCGCCCGCGAGCTGCAGCTGTCGCAGGCGACGGCGAGCTACCACTTCCGCGTGCTGGAGCGCGCCGGGCTCGTGGCCGTCGTCGAGACCGTGCGCCTGCGGGGCGGCGAGGCGAAGAGGTACCGGCACGAGGCCTCCGGAAGGCCCTTCGACGTGACCGCGTCAGTGGACGCCGGGCCGGAGGAGGAGCGGGACCTGCACCTCGAGGCCCTGATCGAGGAGCTCCGGCGGCGCTCGTCGAGCCGGGCGGACGGTCCTCAGCTCTCGACGGACGCGGAGCTCTGGGTCGACCCCGAGGTCTGGCGGCGGGTGGTGCGGCACGTCGGGGAGGCGTCCGCGCTGCTGCACGCGGCGGCCCGGCCGCCGAGGACGCCCGGTACCTCGCCGGTGTCGATGACGACCGCCATGTTCCCGCTCCGCCGGCCGTGACCCGCGACGGGCGCGGGCCGCTGGCGCACGGTCCTCTCGCGCACGGCCCCTTCCGCTGGCTCCTCGCCGCCCGCACGACCGGGGTCCTCGGCAACGCCGTCGCTCCGATCGCCCTGGCCTTCGCCGTGCTGGACCTGACGGGCTCGCCGACGGACCTCGGACTCGTCGTCGCCGCGCGCTCCCTCGCCAACGTCGCCGTCCTGCTGCTCGGCGGCGTCCTCGCCGACCGGCTCCCCCGCTCCGTGATCCTCGTCGGCACCTCGCTCGCGGCGGCGGCCACTCAGGCCGCGGTCGCCGTGACGGTGATCACGGGGACAGCGACCGTCGCGGCCCTGGTCGTGCTCAGCGTGCTCAACGGCGCCGTCGCGGCGATGAGCCTGCCCGCCGCGGCCGCCCTCGTCCCCGAGACGGTGCCGGTCGGCGAGCTCCGCCCGGCCAACGCCCTGCTCCGCCTGGGCCTGAACGCCGGGAGCATCGTCGGCGCCTCGGGCGGGGCCGCGCTCGTCGCACTGGTGGGTCCCGGGTGGGGGCTGGCGGTCGACGCCGCGGGCTTCGCCCTGGCCGCGGTCCTCTACTCCCGTGTGCGGCTGCCGCGGACGGTCCGCTCGGGCCCGGGCGCCTCCGTCCTCGCCGACCTCCGCGAGGGGTGGCGGGAGTTCACGAGCCGGCGCTGGGTGTGGATCGTCGTGGCGCAGTTCACCGCCGTCAACGCCGCGTTCGTCGGCGCGACCACGGTCCTCGGCCCGGTCGTCGCCGACCGGTCCTTCGGCCGAGCGGCATGGGGACTCGTGATCGCCGCGCAGACCGTCGGCCTGGTGATCGGGGCCGTGATCGCGCTGCGCTGGCGGCCCCGCCGGGCGCTCGGGGCGGGCGTCGCCCTCATGGCGGTGACGGCCGTCCCGGTCGCCGCCCTCGGGATCCTCCCGGCGCTCCCCGCCCTCCTCCTCGCCTTCGCCCTCGGCGGAGTCGCGCTCGAGATCTTCGCCATCGCCTGGGACCAGTCGCTGCAGACCCACGTCCCCCGCGAGGCGCTCGCCCGGGTCTACTCCTACGACATGGTCGGCTCCTTCCTCGCCGTGCCGCTCGGGGAGGCGCTCGTGGGCCCGCTCGCCGACCTCGTCGGGCTCGACCGCACCCTGCTCGGCTGCGCCGCGGTCGTCCTCGTCGCCTCGCTCCTCGCGGCCTCCAGCAGGAGCGTCCGCGGGGTGGGCACGGACCGCCCGCGGCCGGAGACGCTCTAACGCGTCACCGGAGGCGCGGGTGAGGGGGCGAGCGGTCGGAGGTGCCGGAGGATCGCGGCCGCGACCGCCCCGGGGGCCTCGCGCTGCACGAAGTGGCCGACGCCGTCGAGCTCGATCAGCTCCCGGCCTGCGGAGAAGTACCGGCCGTTCGCCCGTGCGAGGGCGGGCGTCTCGCAGCCGTCGGCCGTCCCGAGGAGGAAGGTCGTCGGCGCGTCGACGCGCGGCCAGGCGTCGAGGGCCTCCTGCGCGGCGCGGTACACGGCCCGGCCGGGCGCCTCCCCGGCGCCGTGCCGGTCGTAGTCGACGACCGTGTCGGCGAAGCCGCTGGACGCCGTCGCCGCGAGGACCTCCTCCAGGGCCTCCGGCGGGAGGGAGCCCGGAGGCGACCACTCCCGCAAGGCCCAGCGGACGAGCTGCGCCGGGTCGCCCCGGAACGCCTCCGCTCCGGCTGCCGTGCAGAGCCAGTAGCGGTACCAGGCCGCGGCGGCGTCGTCGAGGACCTCGCCGCCGCTCAGCTCGCTCGACGGTCCGTACGCGGTGGCGAGGGTGACCAGTGCGCCGACCCGCTCGGGCGCGAGCGCCGCGACGGCGTGAGCGGTCCGCGCTCCCCAGTCGTGGCCGACGAGCACGACAGGCCCGAGGTCGAGCGCCTCGAGGAGATCGAGCAGGTCGGTGGCCAGCGCGGCCACCTGCCCGGACCGCGCCCCGGGGTCGACGACACGGGTCCGCCCGACCCCGCGCAGGAAGGGGCGCACCACCCGGAGCCCGGGGGAAAGCAGCTCCAGGACGCCGTCCCAGGTGGCGGGGACGTCGGGGAAGCCGTGCACGAGCACGAGCGGAGTGCCGTCCACCGGTCCCTCGTCGAGGTAGTGGACGTCGGTGAAGCGCGTGGACAGGACGCGCGCACCCGTCCCCTCCTGCTCCGGCCCGTCCGAACGGGAGTGCCGCGACCCGCTCACGGGCGGTAGAGGGAGTCGACGGGGACCTCGCGGCTCGAGCCGTCCCGGGTGGTGATCGTGACCGTGTCGGCGGGCCCGGCGGCGAGACCGTCGGACGAGGGCCACCAGGCGGTCCAGGAGCCGCCCTCGAGGGTCGCGACGACCGGCTCGACGCCGGCCTCGTTCAGCACCACCGATTCCACGTCCGCGCCCGCGAAGCCGACCGCGTAGATCAGAGCGGCGTCCCCCTCTCCGAAGGTTCCGGCCGAGCTGAGCTGGACCGCGTCCGCGGCGAGGGGGCCGACCGGTGCGGCGTCCGCCACCTCCCACATCCCCGCGCCGTTCCCGGCGCTGAGGCAGTAGTAGAGGGAGTCGTCGAAGCGGTAGATCATCGAGGCGGCGTCGCCGCGCGCGTCGAGGTGCGAGACCTCCGCCGGCCCGGCCTCGCCGTTGGGGCTCTGCAGGTTCGTCGCGCACCACTGCGTCGCCGACTGCCCGAGCTCGGAGCTCGGCAGGATGCGCTCGGGGATCGCGGTCCAGGAGGCGAGCACCGCGCGGTTCAGCCCGACGGAGCCTGTGCCGGGGATGAGACCCGGGACCACGACGATCACCGCGGCGGCGGCTGCGGCGGCCAGGAGCACGGTCGCCGCGCCGGCGACGGCCCAGTCGCGGGGGCGGAGAAACGGGGAGCGGCCGCGTCCGCGCTGACCAGGATCTCGCCGAGGAGCGCGTCCCGACGTGCGGCCTCGCCAGCGGTGAGGGGGGTGCGGGGCTCGGCGTCGTGCGCGCGGAGCAGGTCGAGGAGCTGGTCGTTCATGAGAGGGTCCGTTCTGCCGTGCGGGAGAGGAGGGTGGAGTCGAGGGGGGCGAGCAGCGCCGCCAGCCGCCGCTTCGCGCGGGTGAGCCGCATCGCGTAGGCGGCCCGGGAGCAGCCGAGCACCTGCGCCGCCTCGGCCTGCGGGAGGTCCTCCCACACGTGGAGGGCCAGAGCCTCCTGCTCGGCGAGGGGCAGCCGCTTCCACGCGCTCGCCAGGTCGAGGCGGTCGCCGACCGACCGGTCGGCCTGCTCCTCCGGGGCGAGGGTCCCGATCCGCACGGCCAGCGCCTGCCGGCGGTTCTCGCCGCGGGCGGCGTTGAGGATCGCGTGCCGGGCCGTGCCGAACAGCCAGGGCCGCACGTTCTCCGGCAGGTCCTGCCGGCGACGCCAGGCGGCGAGGAAGGTCTCGCCGACGATGTCGTCGACCGTCGCGGCGGGAGCGCGGCGGCGGACGAAGCGGGGCAGGTCGTCGTAGTGGGCGCGGTACAGCTCGGAGAAGTCGTCTCGGGAGCGGATGCTCATGGTTCCCCTTTCGCGGAGTCACAGGTACATGTCCGGCTGCGGCGGCGGTGCAACATCCGTGTCGGCGGGAGTCCCGCTGGGGCGGTGGCCGCGGCGTCCTGCGCGGCGCTCCGTGTCCGGGCAGGATCCACCGCGCGGGGGAGGTCCTGCGAGCGGCAGGCGGCGATCCGTGTCGACCGCACGCCGGAGAGGAGGGGCCCTCGGCGGGAGGCGGGCTGTCGGAGGGAGCAGCGGACGCGCGGTCATCCCCGAGGCGCACCGGACGCGACTCCCGGACGACGCACCGGACTCCTCCGGCCCGGGACTCTGGCAGAACGCCGCCGAGCCTCTGCTCCCGGCGCCCGTCCCGCCCCAGGAGACCCTCGTGAACCGCGCCCTCGCCCTCGCCGCCGCCTCAGCCCTCGTCGTCGTCGACGTCGTCGCCGCCGACCAGCGCGCCGCTGACGCCCGCTGACCGGCTCCGGGAAGCCGGCCGGCGATCCGGCTCCGCTCCGCCTCACGCTCGTGCACGTCGACTTCTGGTCGGCCGTGAAGCTCTCGTTCCTGCTCGGCCTCGCGCTCGCGATACTCGGCCTCGTCGCCGTCCTGGTCGCCCATCCGCTGCTCGTGCACTCGGACCTCTTCACCCAGGCCGACACGCTCCTCGAGCAGGTCGTCGGCGATCAGGTCGAGCTCGACGCGATCCTCTCGCTGCCGAACGTGCTGGGCTTCGCGCTCGTCGGAGCCGTGCTGAACACCGTCGTCGCCACCGCCCTCGGCGGGGTGGGGGCGCTGCTCTTCGGATCCGCCGCCGCCCTCGCGGGCGGGCTCCCGGTCGGCCTCGCCCGGCAGTGAGGGGCTCCGCTCCGACTAGGCCGCGAGCCCTCCCTCGGGAACCGGGGACGGACGGTCGTCACCGAGGATCGGCGCCTGCTCGGGCTCGGCGGCGACGACCATGTCGCGCCCGGACGCGGGGGTGAGGAGCTCGCGCAGCCAGAGCCGGTTCACGGCGTGCAGACAGGGATGATCGAAGCGGTACTCCAGCACCGCGTTCGGCTGCACGAGGATCGCGTGCGAGCGCGGCTCCGACGCCTGCAGCGTCCTCCAGGTCAAGCGGAACGGCTGTCCCTGCTCCATCCGCGCGCGCACCGCGATCCGCACGTGCGCGAGCGTCCGGTCCTCGAACTCGATCCGGGGCCGCCAGGCGCCGAAGATCAGCACTCCCACGGGGGCTCTCCTCATCGTGTCGGTCGAGCAGCCCGCACAACGGCGGGGGCGGCGGGCGCGAGGCTCGCAGGGCCGGACCGCCATCGGACGGTCCGGTCGTGGGGACCGGAGTAGAGGTGGGTCCGAGGCTGGTCCCTTCCCGGAGGTGCGCGGACGGAGTGCGCTCCCGCGTCAGTCGGCGAAGATGGCGCCGACCGGCTCGCGCTTCTCGGCCTGGAAGCGGTCCTCGGCGCGGCCGAGAGCCCAGTAGGCCGAGAGCGAGAGCGCCCGGCGCTCCACGCCCCACTCGTCCTGCAGGAGGGTGCGCAGCTGCTTCATCGCCGTGCGCTCGCCGTGCGCGAAGACCTCGAGCACGCCCTCGGGCCTCCGCTCGGCCCGGACGGCCGCGACCAGCGCCCGGCCGGCCTCGAGACCGCCGCGGTGCAGCCAGCGCACCTCCACTCCGGCCGGGGCGGGAAGATCGAGCTCGTCGGCGGCCGAGTCGACCTCGATCAGGACCAGGCCGCGGGCGTGCGCGGGCATCCCCTCGAGGGCGGAGGCGATCGCCGGCAGAGCGGAGTCGTCGCCGAGCAGCAGGTGCACGGCCTCGGGTTCGGCGCTCGGCGACCAGGCGCCGCCGGGCGCGGAGAGGGCGATCCGGTCGCCGGGAGCCGCGGCGAGCGCCCACGGTCCCGCCACTCCCTCGTCGCCGTGCACGACGAAGTCGACGGCGATCGAGCGCCGCTCGAGGTCGACCGAGCGGACGGTGTAGGTGCGGCGCACGGGCAGCTGCTCGGGGGCGACGCTCGCCCGGAGCGCGTCGAGGTCGAAGGGCGGCTGGAGGCCGGAGCCGCGCGGCGGGAGCAGGAGCTTCACGTAGCGGTCGGTCGCGGCGAGGCGCTCGGGGTCGGACTCGGCGAGGAACGCGTCGAGCCCGTCGCCGCCGAGGTGCACGCGGACCAGGTGGCCGGTGAGGCGCTCGGTCCGCAGCACGGTGAGCACGTGCTGGCTGCGGGCACGGCGCGGGCGGTCGGGGGACGGGGCGGCGTCGGTCATCCGTCCAGCATGCCTGGTCGTGCTCGGTGGGGGCCGGGCGCAGGCCGCTCGCGCGCGGGCGCCGAGGGGTCACGATCGGTCGCTTCGGGAGGGAGGAAGGAGCCGTTCGTGACGCATCGGAGCAGGCCGATGCGAGGCCGGGACGTCGCGGCGGTGCCGAGCGCGAGGCGGCGGCGCGGGCGCGCGTACGGATGAGCGGGCGCCGAAAGGTCACGATCGGTCGCTTCGGGAGGACGGAAGGAGCCGTTCGCGACGCATCGGAGCAGGCCTTGGCGAGGCCGGGGCATCGCGGCGGGGATCCGCGCGAGGCGGCGGCGCGGGCGGGCGCTGATCCGTCGCTCACGGCCCGCGGAGGAGCGCAGGACGGGCCGTCCGCGACGGATCGGAGCGGGCCGGGCGCGGCTGGGCGCCGCATGCGGAGCGAGCGCGGGCCTGCCGGACGGCGTCGCGCGTCGATCCGTCACGAACGGCCCGTGCGGGAGGACGGAACGGGCCGTCAGCGACGGATCGGAGCGGGCGGCCGGAGGCCGGGCCGACGGAGCGGAGCGGACAGCAGCGCACGTCGGCGGGGCGGGCGGCGCCGCGGCCGACGGCCCGGCGGACGGCCGGTGGCGCGAGGTGCGCTCGCGCGGGGCGCGGCGGCGGGGCCGCGCCTACTCTCGCGGGATGACTGCGACGGCTCCGCGACTCCGGCACGACCGACTGGTCGCCCCCGACGTGCTGCGCGGAGTGGCGGTGGCGGCCATGCTCGTCGCGCACGCGATGCCGCTCGTGCCGAGCGCCCGCACGGGGGTCGTCGGGTTCCTGGCGTGGAACGTCAACGATCTCGCGTCGCCGCTGTTCGCGCTGGTGATGGGGATGTCGGCGGCCCTGGTGCTCGCGCGGCCCGGTGCCTCGCCAGGGCGGGTGCTGCTGCGGAACGCGATCCGCAGCGCGGTGCTCGTGGCGCTCGGCGTCTGGCTCGAGACCTGGGGCAGCTGGATCGCGATCGTGCTGCAGTACCTCGGCGTCGTGCTCGTGCTCGGCACGCCGCTGCTCCTCCTCCGCTCCCGGACGATCGCCGCGCTGGCCGCCGCGCTCGCGCTCGCCGCCGGGCCCGCGAACGCCGCGGTCGCCGCCGCCGCATCCGGCTCTCCGCTCGCCCTCTGGCTCTTCACCGGGCCGAGCTACCGCGCGACCAACCTGCTCCCCTTCTTCCTCCTCGGAGCCCTGCTGCTGCGGCACGGCGCGCAGCGCGACCGGCTGCTGCCGGTGCTCGCGGCGGTCGCGGTCGTCGCGTACCCGGTGCGGCCGCTGGTCGCGCTCCTGCTCGGCGTGGAGTCGCCCTCCGGCAGCCTCCCGGACACCCTGCACGACCTCGGGCTCGTGCTCCTGGCCTACGTCGCGGTGGTGCTGTCGACCACGTCGCGCTCCCCCGCTGTCCAGCGGCTGCTGGTGCCGCTCCGGGCGATCGGCACGCTCGCGCTCTCGGTCTACGTGCTGCAGGTGGCTCTCGTCGCAGCGCTCGCGCGGGCGGGCCTCGGCTACTCCGCCGACACTCCGCTCGCCGCTCTCGCCCTCGTGCTCGGTTTGTGCACGGCCGCCGTGCTGTGGTGGCGGTTCCTCGGTGCCGGCCCCGTCGAGCGGCTGACGGCGCGGCTCACCGGGCTCGTGCCGCGCTGAGCCCCCGGCGGCCCGGACGAAGCCCGCTGCGGCCCGCGGCGAGCTCGCCTGAGCTCGCGTCGGGCCGCAGCGACCTCGGCTGAGCCCCCGACGCCCGACGGCCCGTACCCGGGCGCAGGCCGCCGGGCGTCCCCTCCCTCAGCGCGCGAGCGCCGACGCCTCCTTCGCGAGGGCCGGGCCGTGCGCCGCGAGCACCAGGTCGCGCACCGCGGTGGCCGGGAGCGACGCGGCTCCGGCCGGCAGCAGGTCCGCGTCCGAGGCCAGCACGAGCGGAGTGTCCGACGACGAGGACGGCAGCCTCCCGTGCGTGCCGCGCACGAGCGACGCGTCCAGGGGCACCAGGTTCATCGCGTAGCGCAGCCCCAGTGCCTTCTTGGCCAGGTTGCCCGCCGCCTTCGCCTTCACCAGCGGGTCGGCCGGATCGAAGAAGAGCTCGGCCGGGTCGTAGCCGGGCTTGCGGTGGATGTCGACGCCGCGGGCGAAGTCGGGCGCGCGGTCGTCGTCGAGCCAGTAGTAGTAGGTGAACCACGCCCCCGGCCGGGCGACCACGACGAACTCGCCCGAGCGCTCGTGGTCGAGGCCGTAGCGGGCCTGCGCCTCCCGGTCGAGCACCTCGTCGACGCCGTCGAGCCCCTCGAGGATCGAGCGCACCCGCGGCAGGTCCGCCGCGTCCTGCACGTAGACGTGCGCGACCTGGTGGTCGGCGACGGCGAACGCGCGCGACGTCCACGGGTCCAGCTGCTCGCGGCCGTCCTGCACGTAGACCTCGAGCAGGCCCTCGCGGCGGAGCGCCCGGTTCACGTCGACCGGAGTGTCGGCGTCGGCGATCCCGTACTCGGCGACCACGATCACCGACGCGCCCAGCGCCTCCGCGTCGTCGAGCAGCGGAGCGAGCACCACGTCGAGCTCCGACGCGGCCCGGCGCGCCTCGGGCGAGTCCGGTCCGAAGCGCTGGAGGTCGTAGTCGAGGTGCGGCAGGTACGCCGTGGTCAGCTCGGGCGGGCCGGAGCCGTCGCCCGCCAGCACATGCCGGGTCGCGTCGACCATCCACTGGGTCGAGCGGAGCGACGCGGTCGGCCCCCAGTACTGGAACAGCGGGAAGGCGCCGAAGCGCGAGACCAGCTCGTCGTGCAGCGCCGGCGGGCGCACGTACGCGTCCGGCGACTTGCGGCCGTCGGCGTGGTAGATCGGGCGCGGAGTGACGGTGACGTCGGTCGTCGCCCCCATCGCGTACCACCAGCCGATGTTGGCCGCGCGGTACGGCTCCCCGCTCAGCCGGCGCGCGGTCTCCCAGACCTTCTCTCCCGTGACCAGGCGGTTGTGCTGGCGCCACAGGTGCACCTCGCCGAGGTCGCGGAAGTACCAGCCGTTGCCGACGATCCCGTGCTGCGCGGGCATCGAGCCGGTGAGCATGGTCGACTGCACGCTGCAGGTGACCGCGGGCAGGACCGTGTCCAGCGGCAGGCGCCCGCCCGCGCGGGCCAGCCGAGAGAGGCGGGGCATGTCGGCGAGCGCCGTCGAGGTCAGCCCGACCACGTCGAGCAGCAGCACGGGCCTCACAGCGCCGCCGCCTGCGGGAGGAGGGGCGCCAGCAGCGCCTCTCGGGAGGCGGGCGTGAGCAGGTGCGCGGCCGCCCAGGCGAGCTCGGCGCCGATGCCCGTCGAGAGGTCGCTCGGGGCGTCGGCGAGCACCGACCAGGTGTAGGTCTCGACGTCGAGGTGGATCTCGTCGTACGGCCAGGCGGCGTCGACCGCCGAGACCGCCTCCGCCAGGACGGCAGTGGTGGCCGAGAGCGGCGCCTCCGGCCGGTGGTGCAGCGGCACGTGGAAGTGCACGCGCCACGGGCCGGTGCCGGGGAGCGTGTCCAGCGCCTCGGGCAGGTCGTCGACGCGGAGCACCCCGTCGATCCCGTTCTCGCGGGTCTGGTGCAGGTAGCGCTTCTCGACGAACGGCGTGAGCGCGGCGCGGCCCGAGGGATCCTCCAGGTGGAGCGCGGCCGAGGCCTGCACCTTGACCACGCGCAGACCCGCGTCGCGGATGCGGCGGACGGCCGAGACCGGGTCGGCGAAGGAGACGGCGAGGTGGCAGGTGTCGAGGCACAAGCCCACGTACGCCGGGTCGACCACTCCGATCCGCGGGTGCAGCCAGTCGACGACGTCGTCCACGGTGTCGAGGATGCAGCCGGGCTCGGGCTCGATCGCCAGGCGGATCGCGTGGCCCGTGGAGCGGCGAAGGTCGCGCAGCTCCTCGACGAGCCGGGCGAGGTTCCGGCAGGCGGCCTCGTCCTGCTCCCGTCCCCAGCCCTCGCGCCAGCCCAGCGGCAGCGTCGAGATGCTGCCGTCGGCGCCGGCGGGCAGCAGGTCGGCCAGGATCCGCGCGCAGTCGATCGTGTACTGCAGGCGCTCCGGCGTGGTCCAGTCGGGGCGGTAGACGTCGAGCTTCACGACCTCGGCGTGGAACGCGGCGTACGGGAACGCGTTGAGCGTGCGCACCTCCAGGCCGTTGCGCTGCAGGGCCGCGCGGAGGACGGCGCGGTCCTCGGCGCTGGCGACCAGGCGGGCCGCGAGGTCGCGCGGGATCCACAGGCCGACTCCGACCAGGGCGAGCCCGGCGGCCACGCGCGCGGGCCCGGCGTAGACGTCGAGCTGGCGGACGACCCCGGCCAGGTCCTCGGCGGGATGGACGTTGGTGCAGTAGGAGAGGTGCATCACACGACCTCCGCCACGCGCGGCGCGCCCCGGAGCACGGAGTTGCCCTCGAAGGTGCGGCCGGCCGACTCCTGCACGTCGAAGCCCGCGACGGGCGAGAGGTCCAGGCGTCCGCTCTGCCCGTAGAACTCGACCGGGTTCTGCCAGAGCAGCCGGTCCACGTCGCCCGCGCTGAAGCCGGCGACGAGGAGGAGGCGGCCGGTCTTCGCGGTCGTGAGCGGGTCGGAGCGGCCCCAGTCGGCGGCGGAGTTGACCAGCACGCGGTCCAGCCCGATCCGCTCGACCAGCGTCACCAGGCGGGTCTCGTCCATCTTCGTGTCGGGGTAGATGGAGAAGCCCATCCAGCAGCCGGAGTCGCGGACCGCGTCGACGGTGACCTCGTTGAGGTGGTCGACGAGGACCCGCCCGGGCTCGAGACCCGAGTCGGCGACGACCTCGAGGGTCCGGCGGGTGCCCGACTCCTTGTCGCGGTGCGGGGTGTGCACCATCGCGGGGAGGCCGTGCTCGCCGGCGAGCTCGAGCTGCTGGCGGAAGACCTGGTCCTCCTCGGGGGTGAGCGAGTCGTAGCCGGTCTCGCCGACCGCGACGACGCCGTCCTTGGCGAGGTAGCGGTCGAGCTCGGGCAGGACGGCCCGGCAGCGCGGGTCGTTCGCCTCCTTCGGGTTGAGCCCGATGGTGCAGTGGTGGCGGATGCCGAACTGCGCGGCGCGGAAGCGCTCCCAGCCGATCAGGGCGTCGAAGTAGTCCGTGAACGAGCCGACGTTCGTGCGCGGCTGTCCGAGCCAGAAGGAGGGTTCGACGACCGCGCGGACGCCGGCGTCGAACATCGCCTGGTAGTCGTCGGTGGTGCGGGAGGTCATGTGGATGTGCGGGTCGAAGATGCGCATCGTCGCGCCTTTCTCATCGGTGGTGGTGCCCCGCGGTCGGGGCGGCGTTCGGGGGCGGTCAGCTCGGCAGGAGCACCGCCAGATCGTCCGGGAGCGGGCGCCCGGCCGCGCGGCGCTCGTCCGCGAAGCGGCCGGCCATCGCGCGCAGCTCGGCGTCGCTGCGCTCCTCCAGCCCGGCGACCGCTGCGAGCGGGACGCCGAGGAAGACGAGCTTGAGCACCCCGTGCCGCCAGGCGTGCGCGTCGAGGTGGCGGCGGGCGAAGGAGCCCATCGCCGCGGCGACGAGCCGGGTGTCGTTGGCGCGCAGGGCGTCGGCGGTCAGCTCGAGGCCGGCGAGGGTCGTAGCCGGTCCCGGGTCGCCGAGGGCGTTCAGCCCGGCCAGCACTCCGCGGCGCTCGGCGCCGTCCCCGCCGCGGTAGAGGCGGAGGAGGAGAGCGGCCAGGTCGTCGTCGCCGAGCGCCTGCGCGGCGGCCTGCACCAGGGCGGCGCGGGCCGCGTCGTCGTGCGTGCCGTGGACGAGGCCGTGCGGGTCCTCGGCGGGCCGGAGCGGCTCGCGTCCGGCCTCGCGGCCCGCGGCGGGGAAGAAGCGCTCGATCCGCGACGGGCGCTCGAGGACGGCGGAGCGGGCGGCCGCGGTCCACGGGTGCTCGGCGTGCGAGGAGGCGCCGCCGAGCGCCTCCTCCATCGCCGCGAGGCTCGCCACAGCGAGGCGGGGCGCGTCGTGCGAGTGCCGGGGCAGCTCGACGGCGGCGATCCCGCGGTAGCCGATCTCGGCGAGGGTCGCGAAGGCGGCCGCGAGGTCGAGCGATCCGGTGCCGAGCTCGAGGTGCTCGTGCCGCTCCGGGAGCATGTCGTCGACCTGCACGTTCAGCAGCAGGTCCCCGGCGCTGCGGAGGGCTCCGACCACGCCGTCCGGCTCCACCACGACGCAGTGGCCGAGGTCGACCGTCAGCCCGACCGACTCCGGGTCGCCGAGCTCGCGGCGCAGCAGCAGCGCGTCGGCGACCGTCTCCACCAGCATCCCCGGCTCGGGCTCGACGGCCAGCCGCACGCCGTGGCGCTCGGCCGTCGCGACGACGCCGCGCATCCGCTCGACGAGCAGCCGCCAGGCCGCGGCCGCATCGGCGCCCTCCGGCACGACCCCCGACCAGAGGGAGACGGCGTCGGCGCCCAGCAGCGCGGCGATCTCGATCGCGCGCTCGAGGAAGCGGACCCGGAGGCCGGCCTCCTCGTCGACCAGCGTGGGGCGGTGCTTCGCGAACGGGTCGAGCAGGTACCGCGCGCCCGTCTCGACGACCACGCGCAGGCCCAGCTCGTCGAGCCGCGACCGGAGCGCCAGCGTCCGCTCGCGCCAGTCGGCCGCGAAGGGATCGAGGTGCGGGTGCCCGAGGGTGAGCGCGACGGCGCGGTACCCCGCGGCGTGGATCACCGTGAGCGCGTCGTCGAGGGTGTGGTCGGCGAAGCCGTTGGTGCCGTAGCCGAGGACGGGTCCGGTGGCGCTCATGTGATGTCCGCCGTCCGCGGGCGGCGGAGCAGGAGGGAGCCGAGCGCGTCGAGCGCGAGCAGCGCCGCCCCCAGCTCGGGACGCTTCAGACCGGCGAGCGCGGCCTGCAGCGGGATCATCCCGGTGATGCCCGCGCGGGTCGCCGTCCGCGCGGCCGCGGCCGTCGGCGTCCGCACGGCCTGCAGCTGCGCGGTGAGCACGAGCAGGAGCCAGCGCCCGAGGCCCGCGGCGACGACCGCGGCGGGGGCGGCCCGGCGCTCGGCCAGAGCGCCGGCCGCGGTGGACAGCGCGATCGCCGCGGTGCCGGCCGAGACCGCTCCCGCCGCGACCGGGGTGGTGCCGTGCACCTCGCCGCGCGAGAGCACGGTGACGCCGAGCGTGTGCGCGGCCACAGCGGCGGAGGCGGGGGCCGCCGCGCGCACGCCGTCGACGCCCGCGCCGAGCAGCACGTCGAGACCGCGGCAGGCCGCCATCACGACCGGGCCCAGCGGAGTCGGCTTCGCGAGCAGGTCGTACGACCAGATCCCGGCCGCGAGCGGCAGCGAGAGCGCGAGCGAGCGCCGCCCGTCCACGACGGCCGCCACGGCGATCCCCGCCGCGGTCAGCGCCGCCGCCGTGCCCAGCGCCGCCGAGCGCCGGATGCGCCCCGAGGGGATCGGCCGCTCGGGCCGCTCCCGGGCGTCGAGCTCGGCGTCCGCGTAGTCGTTGAGCGCCATGCCCGCCGAGTAGAGCAGCGCCGAGGACAGCGGGAGCGCGACCGTGCGCGCTCCCAGTCCGCGGCCCGCCCACGCTCCGCCGGCGACGGTGTCGCCGATCACGGTCAGCGCGGCCTTCGCGCGGACGAGCTCGAGGTAGTCGCGCAGCTCAGCCATCGCTCCGCGTCCCGCTCGTCACCGGGGTGCGGCGCTCGGCGACGAGCGCGCCGGTGCGGGCGGACCAGGCCACCAGCTCCGCCGTCTGCTCGGCGAAGCCGTGCACGTCGCTGCCCCACGGGTCCTTGAAGAAGAAGCCGAGCTCGCCGACCGGGCCCGAGACGCCGGCCTCGTCCGCGAGCGCCATTAGGCGGGCGAGGTCGAGGATCAGCGGCGCCGCGAGGGCCGAGTCGTACGCCGACCAGATCGTCTGCACCGTGATCCGCGAGCCGAGGAAGCCCTCCGCGTGCACGTGGTCCCAGGCGGTCTTGACGTCGCCGAGGTCCGGGACGTTGTCGATGTGGAGCGGAGTGACGACGTCGTCGCCGAGGAGGCTGCGGAGTCCGCGGTTCTTCGAGACGAGCTTCGAGCGCACCGCCTCCGGGTCGGCGAGGGTCTGCCCGTCGCCGCCGCCGAGGAGGTTCGCCCCCGCCCACGAGAGCACGCGCATCCCGCGCGCCGTGAACATCGGCGCGAGCACGCTGCGGAGCAGGGTCTCCCCCGTCTTGCCGTCCTGGCCGGCGATCGGGATCCCGGCCTCGGCGGCCCACTCCTCCAGGGCCGGCAGAGCCAGCGCGGTCGAGGGAGTGAAGCAGGCGTAGGCCGCGCCCGCGACGACGGCCGAGAGGGCGGCGATCGAGCTCGGCGGCAGGAGGCGCTCGCCCGGACGCGCCAGGGCGGCGCGCAGAGCGGCGAGGTCGTGGAACTCGGGACGGTCGGCCGGCAGCACCTCGGTCGAGGCGACGTCGATCACGACGACCCGGGCGAGGCCGTGGCGCTCGCGGAAGGCGACGATGTCGGCGGCCCGGCGGTCGATCTCCTCCTGCTGCGACGCGGCGTCGGAGGGGGCGAGGCGGATCTCGGCGTCGGTCGCGTCGATCCGGTCGGCCACCTCGGCGACGACCGAGGTCGGGAACATGCCGCCGGCCGCGAGGCCCGTGGCCTTCTCGAGCAGCGGGGTCGGCGAGACGTCGTGGCCGCCGATGACGATGTCGGCGAACCCGGCGAGCGGGACGTCCTCGAAGGCGGGGGTCGCGGTGGCGCAGCCCGAGCTGGGCGCGGCTCCGGCGGCGATGGCGTGCAGGCCCACGGCGGCCGTGGTGGCGACGCTGCCCCGGGCCCCGATCAGCCAGAGGCCGATGCGCCCGCTCGATCGGGGGGCGCCTGTGGTGGTGGTGTCGGACGAGGTCATCGTTCTCTCCTGTCTGGAAGGGCTGGCTGAGCGGCGATCGTCGGGGCGCACCCGGGCGATCGGAGTGGGGAGGGGCCTCGGCCGGGCGCGCGTCGCGCCTCCGGCCGGCCGTGTTGCGCAGGAACCGCACGCAGGGCCCGCCGAGATTGCGCGACCGTGCGTCGACTGGTTTCCTCAGGTGTGCTGTCCCCCGAACCCGTCCTCCGGGCCGAGAGAAGGAGCTGAGCGTGGCCGAGCGCGCGGGTACCGCGACCGGCGACATGCTGAGGCTGTTCGCCGACGGTCGGCCGCGCACCCGCGCCGAGCTGGTCGAGGAGACGGGCCTCGCGCGGACCGCGGTGATGACGCGCCTGGAGCAGTTCTTCGACCTCGGACTGATCGCGCACCTCGACCGCGCTCCGTCGACCGGCGGCCGCCCGTCCGCGCGCCTCGTCTTCGACCCGGCCGTCCGCTCGCTCCTGGCCATCGACCTGGGCGCGGCGCACTCGACCATCGCGCTGACCGACTTCGACGGCCGCATCATCGCCGAGCGCCGCGAGGAGCTCGACATCGCGCAGGGCCCCGTGGCGGTGCTCGGGCACGCGCTCGACGTCTGCGACGGGATCCTCGCCGCGGCCGGCGTCGACCGCTCCGCCCTCGCGGGAATCGGGGTCGGCGTGCCCGGCCCGGTGGAGCACGCGAGCGGCCGCCCGGTGCGCCCGCCGATCATGCCCGGCTGGGACGGCTTCGACATCCCCGCCTTCGTGCGCCGGCGCTACGACACCACGGTGCTCGTCGACAACGACGTGAACCTGCTGGCGCTCGGCGAGCGGGCCTCGCGGTTCCCGCACGCCCTCGATCTGATGTTCGTGAAGGTCGGCACCGGCATCGGCGCGGGCATCGTCTCGTCCGGGCTGCTCCAGCGCGGAGCCCTCGGCTCCGCCGGTGATCTCGGCCACGTCCAGGTGCCGCGCACGGCCCCGGCCGCGGCGGGCGGTCAGGAGGGGGACCTCGAGGCGGTCGCGGGCGGCTCCGCTCTGGCCGCCGGGCTCGCCCGGGCGGGCCGCGACGTGCAGTCGGTGCGCGAGCTGATCGACCTGCTGAAGGCGCGCGATCCCGAGGCCGTGGAGGCGGCGCGGATCGCGGGACTCCAGCTCGGCGAGGTGCTGGCCACCTGCGTGAGCCTGCTGAACCCCTCCGTCATCGTGCTGGGCGGCGCGGTCGCCCTCGCCAGCCCGGAGATCCTGACGGCCGTGCGCTCGGTGATCGACGAGCGCTCCCTCCCCCTCGCGACGCAGCGGCTCGACGTGGTGACCGCCGAGCTGGGCGGCAGCGGGGGCGTGCGCGGTGCCGCGCTGATGCTGCGCGGGCACCTGCTCAGCCCCGCCGTGGTGGACGGCTTCCTCGAGCAGCTGCGCGCCGAGGGGCGGGCGGTCCGCTAGAGCGGCGGCCGCGCGGCCGGAGGCGGTGGGCCGCGCCGGCGCGATCCCCCGCGGACCGCGTCGGCCGCACCCGGTCAGGAGCGGACCTCCGCGCGGTCGGCGTCCTCCAGCTGGGCGCCGAGTGCGGCGGCGACGGCGGCGTCGATGCGCGCCTGCTCCCCCGCGGCCCGGCGGCGGCGGCGGACGACGGTCAGCACGATGAGCCCGATGAGCAGGGCGAGGAGGAGCACGGCGCTCCACGGCACGGCCGCGGCCGAGGTCTCGGCGGTGGCGACCGGCACGTCGGGAACGACGACGGCGGAGTCGGCCTGGGAGGCCTGGTCGGCGGTGACGACCGTGCCCGAGAGCGCGGCGCGGGCGGTCGCGACGAAGAGCGGCCAGACTCCGGCGACGGTCACGGTGCGCGAGACCGAGGTTCCGGGGAGGAGCTCGGGCAGCGGCTCCGGGTCGGTCGCGGACACCGGCGCGAGGCCGAAGAGGCCGGCGACGCTGATCTCGGCGCCCGGCGCGATGCGGGTGTTCCCCGCGTTGGTCACGGTGTAGTCGACGGTCGCGGAGCCGGGGGCGAAGGGGTTCCAGCCGCCCTGGTACGAGACGGCGAGGCCGTCGATCGACAGGCGCGGGGCGAGCTCGCCGCCGACGCGGAGGTACATGCGCGAGCCCAGGCGCCGGTCGACCGAGACTCCGGTCTCGCCCTGCACCAGGATCGAGGAGACGACGCCCGCGGCGTAGTCGCCCGGGGTCACGTCGTCGGGGACGACGACCTCGAACGGGACCTGCACGCTCTCGCCGGCGGGCACGGTGACCTCGGGCTCGGGGAACGCGATCCAGCTGCCCAGCTGCGTCGAGGGCTCCGCGGCGGGGAGCAGGTCGAGCTGGCCGGCCTCGGTGATGAAGCCGTCGGAGCCGTAGACGCGGAACGTCTGCTCCTCGTCGTCGTAGTTGGAGACGATCAGGGCGTCGCTGAGGCGTCCGCCGGGATCGAGGGCGTACGCGTAGTTCGGCCGCTCGCTGCCCTGCTCGGTGTCGGCGGGGCGCACCCCCCAGGTGACCGGCGTGGAGGCGGGGTCCGCCTCCTGGGCACCCGCCTGAGCCGAGAGGCCGCCGGCTGCGAGGAGCGTCATCAGCAGCAGGGCGGCGGTGGTGCGGGAGGTGCGTGGCATGAGCGACATCGATCAGGCTTCCGTTGCAAGGGGGGATGCCTCCCCGCGGGACGCCGCTCCGGTGCGCGGCACGCCGAGCGGGGCGTACCGGAGTGGCGTCTCGCGGGGAGACGGGGGGAGGGTGGGGCGGCCCGGAGGCCGCCCCACCGGTGCTAGCCGAGCGCGGTGAGCGTCAGCGTCGCGGTGTAGGTGCCGGTTCCGACCGAGAGCGGGAGCTTCAGGTCGAGGTCGGCGCCCAGGACCGAGGATCCGGTCGGGTGCTGCGCCGCGGCGGAGCCGAGGACGCGGGGCGTGGCGAGGCCGTTGCCCGAGTCGAACCCGGAGGGGACGGCTGCGCCCGCGACGGCACCGCCGGTGTTCTCCAGGACCTCGGGGGTCCAGCCGAGGTGCTTGCCCGAGAACGTCTTCTCGCCGGAGCGGAAGTCGCTCAGCTGGCCGGTGACCGACCAGGCCGGGCCGTTGAGGCGGGTGTCGGTCACGCGGACCGGCACGAGCTCACCGGAGGCGGCGAAGTGGTCGCCCTGCTCCTCGGCGACGCCGAGGTTCACCAGGTTGCTGGTGCCCTCGAGCGTCCAGGTCAGCTCGCCCTTGTTGGCCTCGGGGACGATGACGGCCACGGCCTGGTCGCCGGCCGCCGCAGCGCCCGCCGCCGTTCCCGTGAAGGTGCCGTCGACTCCGGCGGCGGTGTTGCCCGCGCCGAAGTTGACCGCCGGCGCGTTGTCGGCGAGCGCGATGCGCCCGCCGACCGTCGAGCCCGCGAGCTGGACGTTGCCGGAGTTGCCCGAGAGCGTGAGGTTCCCGCCCACCGTGTTGCCGAGGGCCGAGGCCGAGCCGTCCTCGTTCGCGCCCAGGAGGACGCCGCGCGAGGAGCCGGTGACGGCGAGCGAGCCGCCGACGATGGCGCCCTGCACGTTCACGCCGAAGTCGCTGCCGGCGAAGGTGGCGTCGCCGCCGACACTGGTGCGGTCGACGTCGACGTAGTTCGCCGCGTCGGTGCTGACCGAGCCGTCGACCGAGAGGTCGCTGAACTCGACGTCGATCCCGCCGGCCTCGACCATGCCGCCGACCGTGAGGTCGCGCAGGTAGAGGAAGCCGTTGCGGCTGCCGTCCGAGAACGACACGACGTCTCCGCCGACGCTGGTGCCGTCGATCGAGATGCCGTACGCGTCGGTGCCGATGACGTCGCCGCCGATGGTCGCCGAGGTGGCGTCCAGCCAGGCGTCGTCGCCGACGATGACGTTGCCGGTGACGGTCACGTTGCCGAGCACGCAGGTCTGGCCCGCGCCGACGTTGAGGTCTCCGGTGATCGTCTGGTTCCCGAGCTCGGTGGTGCAGTCCGTCGTCGCCGCGAAGGCGGACGGTGCGGCGACCATCGCGAGGGAGGCGGCCGCGAGGACCGCCGTGGGCGTCTTCCACTTCATGGGGGTTCTCCTCGGTGCGCTCGTGCGCGTCGTGCTGGTGGTGGTGCTGTCGGTGCGGCGCGCGCGGCGCGGGGTGCGCTCAGCCACGGAGCGCAGCGATCGCGGAGTAGCTGCGGGAAGCGGCCTCGAGGGAGTTCCCCGTGCTCGGCGGCGTCGCCAGCGTGGGAGCGGTGTCCTGCTCCCAGACGCCGAAGCGCTGGCCGCGGTCGCGCAGCTCCGAGAGGAACGCCTGGTAGGGCAGGTTGCCCGCGCCGAACTCGACGATGTCGTAGCCGTTGGTGTTGGCGTTGTTCGTCTTGCCGTCCTTGAGGTGCAGGATCGGGTAGCGGCGCGGGTTGCGCTTGATGTAGTCGAGCGGCTCGAAGCCCGGGTAGAGCTTCTTGCCGACGTACGCCCAGTAGACGTCCATCTCGAGGTACACGTGACGCGGGTCGGTGTTGTCGTAGAAGAGGTCGTACAGGCGGGTCTTGGGGTCGTCCGTGGCGAACCCGAACTCACCGGCGTGGTTGTGCTGGTAGAGCTTCATGCCCGCGGCCGAGACCTGCTGGCCCCACTTGTTCCACTCCTCCGCCGCGGCGAGGTAGCCCGCCTTGGTGTTGACGTTGGTGGGCGCGTTGCCGGTGCCGAGGTGCGGCGTGCCGAGGATCTGCGCGATCTCGATCTGCTTGCCCAGCTCCGAGCGGAGGAGGTTGGTGCCGACGTGCGAGCCGACGGCGCGGAGGCCGTTGTCGTCGAGCAGCTGGCGGATCTGCTGCGGGGTGATCGCCCCGACGTTGCCCTGGGTGTACCCGGCGAACTCGATCTCGCTGTAGCCGATGCGGCCGAGCTCCTCGAAGACGGCCCGGAAGCCGAGCGACGAGACCTTGTCGCGGACGCTGAAGAGCTGGATGCCGATGCGGTTGATCGGGACCAGGCGCGTGGATCCGGACGAGGGCGCGGGGGCGGCCGTGGCGGGCGCCGCGAGGGCTCCCGCTCCGACGCCGACCGCGACGGTCGATGCGGCCAGGGCCGTCATCAGCGAGCGCCGGCTCATCGGCTTGGCCGTGATGGATGCGTGGTGGTGGTGCATCATTTCTCCTTCGAAATGGCAGATGGTGCAGGGGGTGGGGGGCCGGCCGGCCCGGTCGAGCCGGCCGGCCCCTGCGCGGGGGCTACTGCTGGACGGTGAGGTTCAGCAGCGCCGACGCGGCGTTGGTGTCCGCCGTGGCGGTGTGGGTGACGGTCAGCTTGTAGCTGCCCGCCGCGAGCTTCGGGAGCGTCACCACGACGTGCCCGTTCTCGTCGAGGGTCCCGGTGAGCATCGCGACGGTGGAGAGGTTCCTCTTCACCATCACGCTCACCTGACCGGTGCCGGCGACACCCGTCGAGGACTTCGCGTCGACCGTGACCTGCGCGCTGGCGCCCGGCTTGACCGGGTTGGGCGAGACGGTCGCGGTGAGCTCCGAGGCGGCCTTCGAGACGATCAGGCGGGCGGTGCCCTCCGAGGCCTTGAAGGTGGCGTCCGAGCCGTACGCCGCACGGAGGGTGTGGGTGCCGGCGCCGAGGGTCTTCGGCAGGGCGAAGGTCGCCTTGCCGTCCTTCAGCGTCGCGCGGCCCAGCTCGGTGGCGCCCTCGTAGAGGACGACCTCTCCGCCGGGGTTCCCACCCTGACCGGTGACCGTGACGGTCGCCTCGCCGGGTGCCCCGAAGGTCACGCGGGGAGCCGAGAGCGCCACAGTGGTGGTCGACGCGGCGGTCGGGGCGTTCGCCGCGGCCAGGTCGATCGTGAACTTCACCGTGCCGACCGCCGAGACGTTGCCGCCGGTGTCGGTGGCGCGGTACTGGATCGTCCGGGCGCCGTTCGTGGTGAACGGGACCGTGTACGCGCCGTTGACGGCGCGGACCGTGGTCCACGTCGTGCCGTTGTCGGCGGAGTACTGGACGGTGGAGAGCGCTCCGTTGTCCGTGGCGGTGAGGCCGAGGGTCACGGGCTTGTTGTAGACGCCGCCGACGCCCGCAGGCGCTGCCGGGTCGAGGGTCGCCGCGACGGTCGGAGCCGTCTTGTCACCGGCGCCGGCACCCTGGAAGGTGAGGGAGTCGAGCGACAGGCCGTTGGGCGAGGTCACGTAGAGCGAGCCGGTGCCGCGGGGGACGTTGGTGCCGAAGGGGACGAGGACGTCCTTCCAGCCGGCTCCCGCGGGGATGGTCGCTGTTCCGAAGGGCGCTGCGTCGGCAGCGTTCCAGCGGAGGTCGACGGTGCCCTCACCGGTGGCGCGGACCACGACGCCGGTCAGGTTGGCGAAGTTCACCGGGTCCCAGCGCAGGAAGGATCCCGCACCGAGTCCGCTGACGGCGTTGCCGCCGCTGGCGGTGGTGTCCGCGTAGGGCAGGACGCCCTCACGGGCGGCGTGCTCCGCCTCCTGCGTCTTCGGGTTCAGCCGCAGCGTCGCCTCGGCCGCAGCAGGGGGCAGGCCGTTGAAGCCGCCGTCCGTGTAGGTCACGACGACGGTGCCGTACAGCAGCGCGCCGGGGCCGTGCTCGGGCGAGTCCTTGGACGTCGGGAACGCTCCCTTGGCACCGGTGCCGGTGACCTCGGGGTGGGCGTGCTCGTCGTGGCCGAGGCCGTAGGTCCAGCCCACGCGGCTGCTGACGATCTGGTCGCCGTCCTCAGCGTCCTTGCCGGTCACCTGGTAGGGGATCGCGTCGCCCCAGCTGAAGAACGAGCCGTTGCCGGGCGTCTGGATCTGGATCTGCGGCGCCTGGTTGCCGACCGAGATGACCCGCGAGGTCAGGCTGAACTTGCCCTTGGCGTCGGTGACGCGCAGACGGGCCGTGAACTGTCCGAGCTCGGTGTAGGTCTTCTTGACGGTCACTCCGGTGGCGTCGAAGGTGCCGTCGCCGTCGAAGTCCCAGTCGTAGGTGAGCGTGTCGCCCTCGGGGTCGGTCGATCCCTTGGCGTCGAACGTGACCTCGAGCGGGGTCTGCGAGGCGGACAGGGGGGTCGCGGTGAAGCGGGCCTGCGGCGCCTTGTTGCCCTCGGCGTAGTCGATCCGGTACAGGCCCGCGTCGGGGTTGGCGCGGAAGAATCCGTCGCCGTACTCGATCACGTACATCGACCCGTCGGGGCCGAACTCCATGTCCATCGGGTTGTCGTGGATCGGCTGCGCGGCCTGGCTGAGCGCCGCGTTGGGGAGGAAGTCCTCGATGTGCGTGACCGCGCGGTCCTCATCGAGCGTGAACGCCGCGATGTAGTCCTGCGAGAACTCGCCGAAGAAGGTCTTCTTGTCCCAGTACTCCGGGAACTTCGACGTCGAGGTGTTCTCCGCGTCGAAGTGGTACACCGGTCCGCCCATGGGGCCCTGGCCGGTGCTGGTCCCGAAGTTGACGAGCTCGTCGAACGGCTGGTCGCCGGGGTTGTCGCCGTAGTAGACGGTCGCCGCCTTGGCGTCCGGGATGTCGACGAGGCCGGTGTTCCAGCGCGAGTTGTTCTTCAGGTTCTCCGGGTCGAAGAAGCCGCGGGGCGTCGACGTCTCGAAGTTCCACTCGTTGTACGGCGCGTTGGGTCCGTGGACGTAGGGCCAGCCGGAGTTGTGCGGCTCGTCCAGTCCGGTCGCGTTCCACTCGACGAGGCCCATCGGGCCGCGGACGCCGTCGGCCGCAGCGGCCTTCGTGGCGTCGGGGCCGTAGTCGCCCCAGGAGAGGGTGTTCGTCTCGGCGTCGACGTCGATCTTGAACGGGTTGCGGACGCCCATCACGAAGATCTCGGGGCGGGTCTTCTCGGTTCCCACCGGGAAGAGGTTGCCCTCGGGGATCGTGTACGAGCCGTCCTCCTGCACGGTGATCCGGAGGATCTTGCCGCGGAGGTCGTTCGTGTTGCCGGCGCCTCGACGCGAGTCGAAGCCCGGGTTCATGCGGGGCGCGTCGTTGTTCGGCGCGAAGCCCGCGGCACCCGGAGCGCTCGCCGGCGTGTTGTCGCCGGTGGAGAGGTACAGGTTGCCGTCGGCGTCCCAGTCGAAGTCGGCACCCACGTGGCAGCACTGCCCGCGCTGGGTCTCGATGTCGATGATCTTCTGCTCGCTCGCGAGGTCGAGGCCCGAGCCGGTCCACTTGAACCGGGAGAGGCGGTTGATGCCCTTCCACTGGTCCCAGTAGCTGTCGGTCGCGCCCTCGGGCAGCATGTTCGGAGCCGCGCCGGTCGGGGTGTTCCCGGGGGGCGCGTAGACGAGGTAGACCCACTTGTTCTCGGCGAAGTCGGGGTCGATGCCGACGGACTGCAGCCCGTCCTCCGAGTTCTGGTACACGGGGATCGTGTTGACGACACGGGTGGTGCCGGTCTTGGGGTCGGTGTGGCGGATCTCGCCGTTCCGAGCGGTGTGGAGGACCGACTTGTCCGGGAGGACGGCCAGGTCGAGGGGCTCGCCGACGTTCTTCGTCAGCAGGACCTTCTCGTAGTTGCTCCAGTCGAGAGCGGATGCTCCGCCCTCGGAACCGTGGTCCACTCCGTCGTGGGCCGAGGCGGGCAGGCCGAGGGCGGTGAGTCCGGAGACCGTCACCATCCCGGCGATGCCGAGTGCGAGAAGACGCCTGATGCTTCTTCTCGAGGATCGCTTACCATTCATGCGTGATGTGATTCCTTCAATGAGGTGTTCATCGCAGAGGCCGGGTCCGTCGCTGTCCGCACGACTGAGCGGATCCGGTCTCCTCCTGTCCGGCCCTGGGGCCGGTGTCTTGCACTCCTCCTCCTCTCGCGGATGCCGGTGGCGCTGCGCTGCGGGTCGTCAGTGATCCCGGGGCGGCGCCGAGGTGGGGGCCGGCGCGGGATGGTTCCCGCGCCGACCCGGGCTGGTGGGGCCGATCAGGACTCGAAGGCCGAGGGCAGGTACTCGGAGACGTTGTCCTTGGTGACGACCGGCGCGAAGAGCTGGATCTGGCGCGGGACGCCGAGCGAGCTGGTGTCGGCCATCGACTTGTTCTGCTCGACGAGGCGGGCGAGCTTGATGCCGTCCGCGGCCTGGGTCGAGGGGTAGACGACCGTGGCCTTGACGACGGAGTCGTCGGCCTCGATCGCGCGCATCACGTTGGCCGAGCCGGCGCCGCCGACGAAGAGGAACTCGTCGCGTCCGGCGGTGTCGATCGCCGCGAGGACGCCGACGCCCTGGTCGTCGTCGTGGTTCCAGATGGCGTCGATCTTCGGCGCGGCCTGGAGGAGGTTGGCCGCGGCCTGCTCTCCGCCCTGGACGGTGAAGTCGGCGGCGACGCGGTTGTCTACGTCGAGTCCGCAGCCCTCGAGCGCATCCGAGAAGCCCTGGCTGCGCTCCTGGGTCAGCGGGAGGGAGTCGATGCCGGCGATCTCGGCGACGACGGCGTCGGGGTTGTCGCCGAGCTCCTCGCAGATGTAGGTGCCGGCGCTGACGCCCATGCCGTAGTTGTCGCCGAGGATGGTCGATCGGGCGGCGAAGGGGCTGGAGAACTCGCGGTCCACGTTGATGACGGTGATGCCCGCCTCCATCGCCTGGGTGGCGACCTGCGTGAGCGCCGCTCCGTCGATCGGCAGGAGCACGATCGCGTCGACGCCGTCGTTGATGAAGGTCTCGACCTGGCTGATCTGGAGGTTGACGTCGTTGGTCCCCTCCGCGGTGCGGAGCTCCACGTCGTCGTACTTCTCGGCCTCGGCGATGGCGGCGCGGCTGACCGCACCCATCCAGCCGTGGTCGGCGGCGGGAGCGGTGAAGCCGATGACGACGTTGTCGCCGGAGGCGTCGTTGTCCGAGGCGGCCACGGCGGCGGCGGTCCCGCCGGAGGCGGCGTTGCCGGTCTCGACCGGGGCGTTCGAGATGCATCCGGTGAGCATCAGGGCGACGGCGCCGAAGGCGACGCCGGCCGAGCCGAGTCGGGCGGTGCGGGAGAGGCGGCTGCGGGTGAAGGGGCGTGCGGGCATGGAAGTGATCTCCTTCGATCGATCCGAGGGGTCCGAGGGCACACGTGTCCTGCGGAGAGGTGACCTGAGTGGTCGGGTGGGTTGCTGTGTGTGGAGGAGCGGGGCCGGAGCCCCGGGGTCAGGACTTCCTGCCGCGGGCGGCGAACCGCTGCTGCAGCAGGACGGCGGCGACGATGATCGCGCCCTTCGCGACGGCCTGAGTCGAGGTCGACATGTTGTTCTGCGTGAACACGTTGGTCAGGGTCGTGAAGATGAGGACGCCGAACACGGTGCCGACGATGGTGCCGCGGCCGCCGGCCAGCAGCGTGCCTCCGACGACGACCGCCGCGATGGCGTCGAGCTCGTAGAGGAGGCCGTTGGTCGAGCTGCCGGCGGTGGTGCGGGCGAGCATCATGACGGCGGCGATGCCGGCGGTGAGCCCGGCGAGGCCGTAGACGTACATGGTGTGGCGGCGGACCTTGATGCCGGCGAGGCGGGCCGCCTCCGGGTTGCCGCCGACCGCGATGGTGCGGCGGCCGAAGGTGGTGCGGTTGAGCAGGATCCAGCCGGCGACGGCGACGACCACGAAGATCAGCACGAGCACCGGGATGCCGAGCACGTCGGCGCGGAAGAAGTCGAGGAACGGCGTGACCGTGACGACCTGCGTCTGGCGGTTCGAGATCAGCTCGGCGAAGCCGCGGGCGGCGACGAGCATCGCCAGGGTCGCCATGAAGGCGACGACCCGGCCGTAGGCGATCAGCGCGCCGTTGATCAGGCCGCAGACGAGGCCGACGACGACCGCGGTGAGCACGATCACCAGCCAGGAGGTGTTGGCCGCGTAGTACTGGGTCGAGACCGTGCTCGCCCAGACCGTCGCGAGCCCCATCACGGAGCCGACCGAGAGGTCGATGCCGCCGGACGTGATGACGAAGGTCATGCCGATGCTCAGCACGCCGATGACGGCGGCGAGGCGGAGGATCGTGAGCACGTTGTCGACGCTGGCGAAGCGCTCCCCCGCGGTCGCGAATCCGACGATGCAGAGGATCACCAGCGCGAGCAGCAGCCCGACGTTGCGGCCGAGGGAGCCCTGCATGAGGCGGGCCATCCCGGAGCGGGAGTCCTTCGAGGGCACGCCCCCGGAGGAGCCTCCCGTCGCGGCCGACGCGTGACGGGCGGCGTCCTCCTGCGGACCGCCGATCGACGGCGACGCGGTGTCGAGCTGTCCGCTCACGCTGCACTTCCTTCCATGACGAGATCGAGCACGCGGTGCTCGTCGATCGAATCGGCCGGGCCCTCGTGGACCACGGCGCCGTCGGAGATCACGAGCACTCGGTCGGAGAGTCCGAGGACCTCGCCGATCTCGCTGGAGACCACGAGCACGGCGGCGCCGTTGGTCGCGAGGTCCCTGATCAGGGTGTAGATCTCGGCCCGTGCGCCGACGTCGACCCCGCGGGTCGGCTCGTCGAGCAGCAGGACGCGGCAGCCGCGCACGAGCCAGCGGGCGAGGAGCGCCTTCTGCTGGTTGCCTCCGGAGAGGGTGCGGGCGTCGCGGTCGACCCCGGAGGGCCGCAGGTCGAGGGAGACCGCCTGCTCGGCCGCCGCCGCGCGCTCGGAGCGCTCGTCGAGGAAGCCGCGCTTGGCGAAGCGGTCGAAGGTCGAGAGGGTGATGTTGCGGTAGACCGGCTCGTCCAGGAGCAGACCCTGGCTCTTGCGCTCCTCCGGGCAGAGGCCGATGCCGGCGTCGACCGCCGAGGTGACGGATCCGGCGCGCAGGCGCTTGCCCGCCACGCTGACCGTCCCGGTGCTGGCGCGGCGCGCCCCGTAGATGGTCTCGAGGATCTCGGAGCGGCCGGAGCCGACCAGCCCCGCGAGGCCGACGACCTCGCCGGCGCGGATCTCGAGGGAGACGTCCGAGAAGGAGCCCTGCAGGCCCAGCTTCTCGACCTTCAGCAGCGTCTCGGCCTCGACGTCGAGCTCCTGGCGGTCCGGGAAGACGTACTCGACGGCGCGGCCGGTCATCAGGGTGATGAGCTTCGAGGTGGGGGTGTCGGCGACCGCGAGGTTCTGCGCGACGGTCGCGCCGTCCTTGATCACGGTGATCCGGTCGCCGATGGCGCGGATCTCGTCGAGGCGGTGCGAGATGTAGACGATGGCGACGCCGGAGGCGGTGAGCTGGCGCACCACGTGGAAGAGGTTCTCCACCTCCTCGGAGTCGAGCACCGCGGAGGGCTCGTCCATGATGATGACCCGCGCGTCGTGCGAGAGGGCGCGGGCCATCTGCACGATCTGCTTGCCGGCGGCGGAGAGCGTGCCGACCTCGCGGTTCGGCGAGATCTCGGAGTGGCCGAGGCGCTCCATCAGCTCGCGGGTGATCCTCGTGGCCTTCGCCCGGGCGGTGAAGCCGCCGCGGGAGAGCTCGTGGCCGAGGAAGATGTTCTCGGCGACGGAGAGGCCGTCGACGACGTCGAGCTCCTGGTACATCGTCGCGATGCCCAGGGCGAGGGCCGCCGTCGGGGACGGGATCGTGACGACGTTCCCGTCGACGAGGATCTCGCCCTCGGTGGGCTGGTGGGCCCCGGCGAGGGTCTTGATGAGGGTGGACTTGCCGGCGCCGTTCTGGCCGAGGAGGCAGTGCACCTCACCGGGTCGGACATCGAGGTCGACGCCGTCGAGAGCACGGGCGCCGGGGAAGACCTTCACGATGCCGCGCATCTGCAGAAGCAGCTGCTGAGACTCGTCGGAGGTGCGGGGAAGAGGCTGTGCAGCAGTGCTGCGGGGGTCTGCGGTGACCATGCGGATGAAGCTACTTCCACTTACGTCGCGGGTCAAGCAAAAGTTCTGAACCGATTCGAAGGCGGTTCGAGTGATCGCCCAGTCGCCCCAAGGGCTTCCTGCTACCGCGTCAGGGCTGGGATCCGCGGGATTACGCGACATCTGACGGCGGCGGTTGAGACATTCCGTCCGTGATAGAGCGCTCTCCGAACCCTATGAACGCGCTCATGTCCGTGCAGCCCGGGCGCGTCGCCCCGGAGGCGGCCTCGCCGAGCGCGGTAGCGCCCGCGCCCCGACCCGTGGCAGGGTCGTACGGCCGACGAAAGGACGACGATGTCGAACGACCGAGCCCTGCGCGTCGCGATGGTGGGGACCGCCTTCATGGGCCGCACCCACTCGCACGCCTGGCGCACCGCCTCCCGCTTCTTCCCCCTCCCCCTCCGCCCCGAGCTCGCCGTGCTCGTGGGGAGCAACCCCGACTCGACCGCCGAGCGCGCCGAGCGGCTGGGCTGGAGCGAGGCCTCCACCGACTGGCGGGCCGTCATCGCCCGCGACGACATCGACCTCGTCGACATCTGCACGCCGGGCGACACCCACGCCGAGATCGCCATCGCGGCCCTCGAGGCCGGCAAGCACGTGCTGTGCGAGAAGCCCCTCGCCAACTCCGTCGAGGAGGCGGAGCGGATGGTCGCCGCGGCCGCCGCCTCCGGCAAGGTGGCGATGTGCGGCTTCAGCTACCGCCGCACCCCGGCCCTCGCCCTCGCGAAGCGCTTCATCGAGGAGGGCCGCCTCGGCGACATCCGCCATGTGCGCGCCCAGTACCTGCAGGACTGGCTGTCCGACTCCGAGGCGCCGCTGACCTGGCGCCTGCAGAAGGAGCGCGCCGGCTCGGGCGCCCTCGGCGACATCGGCGCGCACAGCATCGACACCGCCCAGTGGCTGACCGGCCGCGGCATCACCTCGGTCTCGGCGACGCTGCGCACCTTCACCACCGAGCGCCCCGTGCTCAGCGAGCAGGTCGGCCTCGGCGGCCGCGCCGGTGCCGACGCCCCGCGCGGCGCCGTGACCGTCGACGACGCCGCGGCCTTCACCGCCTCCTTCGAGGGCGGCGCCCTGGGCGTCTTCGAGGCGACCCGCGTCGCGACCGGCCGCCGCAACGCCAACCGGATCGAGGTGAACGGCGAGCTCGGCTCGATCGCGTTCGACTTCGAGCGGATGAACGAGCTCGAGTACTACGACGCCCGCGACCCCGAGGAGGCGCAGGGCTTCCGGCGCATCCAGGTCACCGAGCCGGCGCACCCGTACATGGCGGCCTGGTGGCCGACCGGGCACGGCATCGGCTACGAGCACCTCTTCACGCACCAGGTCGTCGACCTCGTCGAGGCGATCGCCGGAGGCACGGCGGTCACGCCCACATTCGCCGACGCCCTCGACGTGCAGCGCGTCCTCGACGCGGTCGCCACCAGCGCCGGCGCGTCGTCCGTCTCCACGCCGGTCGCCCGCTGACCCGCCCGTCCCCTCCCCGCGAGGTGCCGCTCCGGTACGCCTCCCCCGGCGTGTCGCGTGCCGAAGCGGCGTCTCACGGAAGGTGGCGACGGGCACGGGGAGTCACAGTCGGCGCCGTGCGCCGATCCTGCGCCATAATGCGCCTATGAGCAAGAAGATTGACGCTGCGCATCGCGCACTGGTAGAGGCCCTCGACAAGCACGCCCGACTCGTCTCGGATAAGGAGTCGAAGCCGCGGAAGGTCGAACTGGCCGGAGCCGAGCTCCGCGCCGCGACGAAGGCGTACGCCGCGCTCGTGTCCGCGCGCACCGGCGCCGCGAGCCCCTTCGCCGATCTGGCCGACCCCCGCCTGGACAAGCCGACCATCGCGTCGCTCCGGGCCGAGCGCGACGCGATCGCGAAGCGGATCGCCAAGCACGAGGCGTCGGCGGGCGAGGACGGCGCGCTCGCGAGCTGAGCGTCCGGCGCGGCGCGGTCAGGCGCTGAGCAGCCGTCACAGCGCGATCCCGCGGTGAGCGCGCGCTTCCTCTGCCTCCGAGTCGCCGTGTTACGCGCGGGTTCCGCGCGGGTCCGACCGCCTTCGTAAGGTGATCCCCGGGATCCGCGCAGTCGCGGCGCCGAGCGACCGGAGGCCGGTCGCAGCGCCGGCGGTGACCAGCACCGCCCGGTCGGCACCGCGTGCCCGGATCCTCTCCACGGAAGGATCCCCACAGCCATGACCCTGCGCACCCGACTCCTCGCGACCTCCGCGATCGCCGCCTCCGCCGCCCTGCTCCTCGCCGGCTGCTCCGGCGCGGGCGGCGGCGACGACACCGTCCGCATCGGCGTGGTCGGCGCGAGCGACCCCTACTGGGCCACCTACGAGAAGGCCGCCGCCGACGCCGGGATCGACGTCGAGATCGTCGACTTCAGCGACTACAACCAGCCCAACCCCGCCCTCACCGAGGGCGAGATCGACCTCAACCAGTTCCAGCACATCGCCTACCTGGCGCAGTACAACACCTCGGCCGACGCGGATCTCGTGCCGATCGGCGCGACCGCGATCTACCCGCTCGGCCTCTACTCCTCGCAGTACGACGACGTCGCGGACATCCCCGCCGGCTCCACCGTCGCGATCCCCAACGACGAGACCAATCAGGCGCGCGCGCTGCTGGTGCTGCAGTCGGCCGGGCTCGTCGAGCTGAAGGACGGCGGCGGAGTGCTCTCGAACGTCGACGACGTCGAGTCCTCCTCGAAGGTGGAGGTCACCGCGCTCGAGGCCTCCCTCACCCCGACGTCGCTCCCGGACGTGGCCGCCGCGATCATCAACAACGACTTCATCGAGAACGCGGGCCTGAAGGCCTCGGACGCGATCGCCCAGGACGACCCGAGCGACCCCGCCTCCCTGCTCTACACGAACATCTTCGCCGCCCGGGCCGACGACGCCGAGAACGAGACCTACACGAAGCTCGTCTCGATCTACCAGGACAGCCAGGACGTGCTCGACGGCGTCTCGGAGCAGTCCGGCGGCACCGCGGTCTTCCTGAAGACCCCGGCCTCCGAGCTGGAGACCTCGCTCGAGTCCGCCGAGACCGACATCTCCGCCGCCTCCTGACTCCGGCACCCGCGGCACCGCGCCGGTCGGGTCCTCCGCTCGCGGAGCTCCCCTCCGGCGCGGTCCCGCGCCTCCCCCGCAACAGAAAGGGCGCCCCGTGCCGCTCATCCGCATGACCGACGTGCGCAAGGTGTACCCCGGCGCAGGGCGCGGCGCCGCCCCGACCGCGGCCGTCGACGGCGTGAGCCTCGAGATCGAGGCGGGCGACGTCTACGGCGTGATCGGCTACTCCGGCGCCGGCAAGAGCACGCTCGCGCGCCTCGTCAACGCTCTGGAGCCCGCGACCAGCGGCAGCATCGAGATCGACGGCCGCGAGACCGTGGGCCTGCCCGAGCGCGAGCTGCGCCGGCTGCGCCTGGGGATCGGGATGATCTTCCAGCAGTTCAACCTGTTCGGCTCGAAGACCGTGGGGCAGAACGTCGCCTACCCACTTCAGGTCGCGGGCGTCCCGCGGGCGGAGCAGCGCGCCCGCGTCGACGAGATGCTCCGCTTCGTCGGCCTGAGCGACAAGGCGCGCAGCCACCCGGAGCAGCTCTCGGGCGGGCAGAAGCAGCGCGTCGGCATCGCCCGCGCCCTCGCCGCCTCCCCGCGCATCCTGCTGGCCGACGAGGCCACCAGCGCGCTCGACCCGGACACCACCGGCGAGGTGCTCGCCCTCCTCCGCCGCATCAATGAGGAGCTGGGCGTCACCATCGTCGTGATCACCCACGAGATGGACGTGGTCCAGCAGCTCGCGACGAAGGTCGCGGTGATGGAGTCGGGCCGCATCGTGGAGCGCGGGCCCGTCTTCGACGTGTTCTCGGCCCCGCGCGAGCCGGTCACCCGCCGCTTCGTCTCCACGGTCGTCCGCTCGGTGCCCTCGCCCGCGGAGGCGGCCGTGCTGCGTACGCGCCACCGCGGCCGGCTGGTCACGCTCTCGTTCTCGGACGACTCCGCCTCCCAGGGCGACGTCTTCGCCGAGGTCGCGGCGGCCGGCGTGCCGCTCGAGCTCGTCTACGGCGGCATCACCGACGTCCGCGGACGGGCCTTCGGCCACCTCACGGTCGCCCTCGACGCGCCGGACGGCGTCGTCGACCCCCTCCTCGCCCGCCTCGGCGGACGCGTCGCCCTCGCGGAGGTGCCCCGATGAACGAGCTGATCCCGCTCCTGCCCAAGCTCGTCCAGGCGACCGGCGAGACGCTCTACATCGTCGCGCTGAGCCTCCTCTTCGGCGGGCTCGGCGGACTGCTGATCGGACTGGGCCTCGCGCTCACCCGCGGCGGCGCCCTCTACGCGAACCGGGTGGTCTACGGACTGCTCAACGTGATCGTGAACGTGTTCCGGCCGATCCCGTTCATCATCTTCATCGCCGCTGCCCAGCCGCTGGCCCGACTGGTGGTCGGCTCCGGCATCGGCACGGACGCGATCGTCTTCACCCTCTCGCTCGGCGCCGCCTTCGGCATCGGGCGGATCGTGGAGCAGAACCTGCTGACCGTGCAGCCCGGCGTGATCGAGGCGGCGCGGTCGGTCGGAGCGAGCCGGTTCCGGATCGTCCGCACGGTGCTGCTGCCGGAGGCGCTCGGTCCGCTGATCCTCGGCTACACGTTCGTGTTCGTCGCCGTCATCGACATGTCGGCGGTCGCCGGATACATCGGCGCCGGCGGGCTCGGCAACTTCGCGATCCAGTACGGCTACCGGCAGTTCGAGCCGGTCGTCACCTGGGCCGCGGTGCTCGTGATCATCGTGATCGTGCAACTGGTGCAGCTGCTCGGCAACGTGCTGGCCCGGCGCGTCCTGCGCCGCTGAGGCCGCCCCCGCACGAAAGCGGGACGCCACTCCGGTACGCGACACGCAAGGGTCGCTGTACCGGAGTGGCGTCTCGTGGAGGCCCGTCCGCCGGGGCGGGAGGCGTCAGTAGCGCGGCTTGCGCTCCGGGCGCTCGCTCGAGCGGCTCGGGCCGCTGGGGCGTGCGCCGCGGTCGGCGCCGGCGCGGCTCGGACGGCGGTCCGGCTTCAGCTCGATCAGCTGGCCGCTGATGCGGGTGTCGGCGAGGCGGTCGAGCACGTCCTGGGGCAGGTCGGCCGGCAGCTCCACGATCGAGAAGTCCGGGCGGATGTCGATGTGCCCGAAGTCGCCGCGGTTGAGGCCGCCCTCGTTCGCGAGCGCGCCCACGATCTGGCGGGGCTCGACGCGCTGGCGGCGGCCGACCTCGATCCGGTACGAGGCGAGGTTGCTGTTCGCCGGGCGCTGACGGCGCTCGGGACGCTCGCCCCGGTCGCCGCGGTCGAAGCGGTCGCCGCGCTCGGGTCGGTCGCCGCGGTCGGGCCGGGAGTCGCGGTCCTCGCGCTCGCGACGGGCGAAGCGGGGGTCGTCGGGCGAGAGCAGCAGCGGCTCCTCGCCCTGCGCGACGATGGCCAGCGCGGCGGCGACGTCCGACTCGACCACGTCGTGGTGCTCGACGTAGTGGCCGATGATGTCGCGGAAGCGCTGCAGGCGCTCGGTGTCGGCGAGCGCCGCGGTGATCGCGTCGTCGAAGCGCGAGAGGCGGGTGACGTTGACGTCCTCGACGCTCGGCATCCGCATCTCGGTCAGCGGCTGGCGGGTGGCCTTCTCGATGGCGGCGAGGAGGCGGCGCTCGCGCGGCGTGACGAAGCTGATCGCCGCTCCGCTGCGCCCCGCGCGACCGGTGCGGCCGATGCGGTGGACGTACGACTCGGTGTCGATCGGGATGTCGTAGTTGACGACGTGGCTGATGCGCTCGACGTCGAGGCCGCGGGCGGCGACATCGGTCGCGACGAGGATGTCGAGCTTGCCCGACTTCAGCTGCTCGACCGTGCGCTCGCGCTGGGCCTGGGCCACGTCTCCGCTGATCGCCGCCGCGGTGTAGCCGCGGGCGCGCAGCTTCTCGGCCAGCGTCTCCGTCTCGCTCTTCGTGCGGACGAACACGATCATGCCCTCGAAGTTCTCGACCTCGAGGATGCGGGTGAGGGCGTCGACCTTCTGCGGGTACGACACCATCAGGTAGCGCTGCGTGGTGTTGACGGAGGTCGTGGTCTTGTTCTTGACCGTGATCTCCTCCGGCTCCTTCAGGTACTTGCCGGAGATGCGGCGGATCTGCGCGGGCATCGTCGCCGAGAACAGCGCGATCTGCTTCTCGACGGGGGTGTCGGCGAGGATCGTCTCGACGTCCTCCGCGAAGCCCATCTTGAGCATCTCGTCGGCCTCGTCGAGAACCAGGAACTTCAGCTGCGAGAGGTCGAGGGTGCCCTTCTCGAGGTGGTCCATGATGCGGCCGGGCGTGCCGACGACGACGTGGACGCCGCGGCGGAGCGCGGAGAGCTGGGTGCCGTATCCCTGGCCGCCGTAGACGGGGAGGACGTGGACGCCGCGGAGGCCGGACGCGTAGCGCTCGAACGCCTCGCACACCTGCAGCGCGAGCTCGCGGGTCGGGGCCAGCACGAGGGCCTGCGGCGTCTTCTGCGAGACGTCGAGGCGCGAGAGGATCGGCAGCGCGAACGCCGCGGTCTTGCCGGTGCCGGTCTGGGCGACGCCGAGGACGTCGCGGCCGGAGAGGAGGGACGGGATCGTCGCGGCCTGGATGGCCGAGGGCGTCTCGTAGCCGACCTCCTTGAGGGCCTTGAGGACCGGGTCGGAGAGACCGAGGTCGGAGAAGGTGAGCGTGGGGGCGCTCTCGGAAGCGGTGTCGGCTTCGGGGGCGGAATCGGGGGTATCGGTGGACGCCATGGTGCAACGGTAGTGCTCCGGCGGCGCCGCCGTCCGAGGGAACCCCGAACGCTCGGGCGATCCCGACCCTCCGGAGGCGCCTCGAGCGCCCGTCACGGGGTGAAGTCGAGCAGCACCTTGCTCGAGCGCGAGGCGTCGCGGGCGAGCTCGAAGGCCTCGAGCGCGCGCTCCAGCGGCAGCACCTGCGTGACCACCGGCGCCACCGCGAGGCTCCCGTCGGCGAGCGCCGCCAGCACCTCGTCGATCTCGTCGACGAAGCGGAAGGAGCCGATCAGGCGCAGCTCCCGGGTGATCGCGAGCGAGATCAGGGCCGGCTGCTCGCCCGAGGGGAGGAGTCCCACCATCACGACAGTGCCGCCGCGGGCGGCGCCCCGGACGGCCGAGGCGAGGCCGCGCGGGCTGCCCGAGGACTCGAAGACGACGTCGGCCGCGACCTCGGCGATCGCGTCGGCGTCGGTCGCGCGGATCGTCCGGGTCGCGCCGACCGCCCGGGCGATCGCGAGGGGCTCCTCGGCCAGGTCGACGGCGACGATCTCGGCCGCCCCCGCCCGCTTCAGCACGGCGACGATCAGCGCTCCGATCGGGCCGCTGCCGATCACCAGCGCGCGACGTCCCGCCACCTCTCCGGCTCGCGAGACCGCGTGCCAGGCGACGCTCGCCGGCTCCGCGAGCGCCGCCTCCCGGAGCCCGAGGACGGCGGGCAGCTCGCGGAGCATGCGCGCCGGCAGCACCGCGTGGCGGGCGAACGCGCCCTGGGTGTGCGGCATCCGCGCGGCGCTGCCCAGGTAGGTGCCCTCGGTCGCGAGGTTGGGGCGCCCGTCGGGCCACTCGCTGCGAGCGGTCGCGGGGTGCACGGCGACGGCCGCGCCGACCGGGGGTCCCGAGCCGTCCGCCGCTGCCTCGACGACCGTGCCGACCACCTCGTGGCCGAGCGTCAGCGGCTCGCGGAGGATCGACTCGCCCGCGGCGCCGTGCGTCCAGTAGTGCAGATCGGAGCCGCAGATCCCGCCGTACGCGACGGCGACGAGGGCCTCGCCGGAGCCGCGCGGCGCGAGCGGCGCCTCCTCGACGCGGAGGTCGCCGGCGGCGTGGACGACGACGCGGGTGGTGGAGGCGGGGACGAGCGCGGTCATGCGGGTTCCGTTCGGTGGGTCGAGGGGTGGCTCAGACGACGACGGTCATGCCGCCGTCGATGAAGACGACCTGCCCGTTGACGTAGTCCGAGCCGTCGGAGGCGAGCCAGACGGCGGGGCCGATCAGGTCCTCGACGCGGCCCCAGCGCGCGGCGGGCGTGCGGCCGAGGATCCAGCTGTTGAACGCCACGTCGTCGACGAGGCCCTGCGTCATCTCGGTGTGGATGTAGCCCGGAGCGATCGCGTTGACCTGGATGCCGTGCTGCGCCCACTCCGCCGTCATCGCGCGCGTGAGGTTGCGGATCCCGCCCTTCGAGGCGGTGTAGGGCGCGATCGTCGGCCGCGCGAGATCGGCCTGCACCGAGGCGACGTTGACGATCTTCCCGGCGCCGCGCGGGATCATCCGCTTCGCCGCCGCCCGGCCGACCACGAAGGCGCTGGTGAGGTTCGTGCGCAGCACCCGCTCCCAGTCGGCGACCTCGAGCTCGAGCAGGGGCACGCGGTGCTGGACGCCGGCGTTGTTGACCAGGATGCGCAGCGGGCCCACCGCCTCCTCGATCCAGGCGACGCCCGCCTCGGCGGCCGCGTCGTCGGTGACGACGGCGGGGAGCGCTCGCGCGCGGAGGCCGGGCCGAGACGTCCCGCTGCGCGCCGGGACGCCGGCGAGGGGCGGTGTCTCGGCGAGGGGCGGTGTCTCGGCACTGACGGGCAGCGGGAAGCCGGCGCCTCACCGCTGCCGGGCGCGTGAGCACGGCAGCTCGGCGGAGAGGCGCGGCGCGAAAGCAGCCTCCGCGCGTCGGCGCAAGGGCCCCCGCTCCGGGCGTCCCCGACCTAGCGTCGGTGGAACGGCATCATCGAGCGAAGGAGCACGACATGGCATCAGGAGTCGCAACGGTCTGGGTCCCCGTCACGGACATGGAGCGGGCGGTCGCGTTCTACCGCGACACGCTCGGCCTCGAGGTCAAGGACACCTCGGACGACTGGTCGGAGCTGGACGCCGGCGGGCTGATGATCGGCCTGAACGCCCGCGAGTCGGCCACGGTCGCGGAGCAGGGCGGGGCGGTCATCTCGTTCCAGCCCGAGGGCTCGATCGAGGACGAGCTGGAGCGCCTCACGGCGCGGGGCGCGTCGATCGAGGGCGAGATCAGCGACCACGAGTGGGGCCGCATCCTCCCCTTCAAGGACTCGGAGGGCAACGACCTCCAGTTCTACTCGCCGCCGCAGAGCTGAGCGGAGGGCCGCCGTCGAGGCGGCCGCGACGAGCGGCGGGCGGGCCGGAGCCGGAGGGCTGCGGTCCGCCCGCCGCTGTGCGTCGCGCGGGCGGTCGTTCCCCGCGCAGGTGCATCGCCCGGCCGGTCCGGTCCTCGGATCGTCTCTCCGCCGCACGTGAGGCCCTCCTCCCAGCTAGCCTCCGCACCTGAGGTCCTAGGATCAGCTGTCCGCCGCATCTGCGGACTCCAGATCCGGAGGTCCCCGTGCGTCGTCGCCTGCTCCCCCTCGTTCCGGCCGCTGCCGCGCTCCTCCTGCTCGGCGGCTGCTCCGCTCCGTCGACCCCCGCCGGCGATACGGCCACCGGCGGCGCGACGTCCTCGGTCGGCGGCTCCATCACGGTCTTCGCCGCCGCCTCGCTGAAGGGCGCGTTCACCGAGCTCGCCACGGGGTTCGAGGCCGCCGAGCCCGGAGCCGAGGTCGAGCTCTCCTTCGCCGGCTCCTCCGATCTTGCGACGCAGATCGTCAACGGCGCCCCGGCCGACGTCTTCGCCTCCGCCGACGAGCGCACGATGTCCACCGTCGCCGAGGCCGGGTTCGTCGACGGGGACCCGGTCGACATCGCCACGAACACGCTCGAGATCGCCGTGCCTCCCGGCAACCCGGCGCAGGTCGCCTCGCTCGCCGACCTCGCCCGGCCCGGGACCGCCACCGTCGTCTGCGCGCCGCAGGTGCCGTGCGGAGCAGCGGCCGCCGCCGTCGAGCAGGCCGCCGGGGTCGACATCTCCCCCGTGAGCGAGGAGTCGTCGGTCACCGACGTGCTCGGCAAGGTGTCCTCGGGCGAGGCGGACGCCGGGCTCGTCTACGCGACCGACGTCCGCGGGGCCGCGGGCTCGGTCACCGGCATCCCCTTCGCCGAGGCCTCGGAGGCGGTGAACACGTACCCGATCGCGGCGCTGACCGGAGCGGGCGACCCGGCCACGGCGGCGGCCTTCGTCGCGTACGTCGCCTCCGACGCCGGGCGCGCGGTGCTCGCGGCGGCCGGGTTCGGAGCACCGTGAGAGGCCACGGGATACCCGGGTTGGGAGCACCCTGAGGGGCGTCTCGGCGTCGGAGGAGGGTCGGCGGACGGCCGGTGCGGGGTCGCAGGACGGCCAGCAGGACGGCCGGGGAGCCGCGGGTCGGTCATAGGAGGGTCGTAGGACGGTCATCGGAGGCGCAGAGCCCCGGCCGCCAGGGTTGCTCGCGACGGACACCACGACCGACGAGGAGCACGACCATGACCCGCATCCCGGAGCCCCGCAGCACGCCCGACGGACCGGCCTACGAGGGCCGCCGGCTCGACCGCCCCGAGGAGGAGGTGGTCGACCAGGGCCTCCCGTTCGACGTGGGCACCCTCTTCTCGCGGCGCGGCGTGCTGACGCTGGTCGGCGCGGGGGCGGCGACCCTCGGGCTCGCGGCGTGCTCCACAGGAGGACCGGGATCCGCCTCCTCCGCCGCCGCGACCGCCACCGCGACCGCCACGGCCGGGACCGCCACCGCGGTCGCCGGCGAGATCCCCGACGAGACGGCCGGCCCCTACCCGGGCGACGGCTCGAACGGGGTCGACGTCCTCGAGCACTCCGGGATCGTCCGCAGCGACCTGCGGACCAGCATCGGCGGCGGCGCGACGGCCGACGGGGTCCCCCTGGCGCTCACTCTGACGATCCTCGACGCGGCGAACGGGGACGTGCCGTTCGCCGGAGCCGCCGTGTACGTCTGGCACTGCGACGCGAACGGGGACTACTCGATGTACTCCAGCGGCGTCGAGGACGAGACGTACCTCCGCGGCGTGCAGGTCGCCGACGCGTCGGGCGCCGTCTCCTTCGCCTCGATCGTCCCGGCCTGCTACTCCGGCCGCTGGCCGCACATCCACTTCGAGGTGTACCCGGGAGCGGACTCGATCACCGACGCGTCGAACGCGATCGCGACCTCGCAGGTCGCCCTGCAGGAGGAGGCGTGCACCGCGGTCTACGCCCTCGAGTCGTATGCGGGCTCGGCCGCGAACCTCGCCCGGGTCGGCCTGGAATCCGACTCCGTCTTCGGCGACGACGGCGGAGCCCTGCAGCTCGCGACGATGTCCGGCAGCCCGGCGTCCGGCTACTCCGCGGCACTCACGGCGAGCGTCGACACCCGCACCGCGCCGACCGCGGGCGCCGCGCCCCGCAGCCGCTGACCCCCGTCCTCCTCCGCGGGACGCGGCTCCGGTCCGCGACACGCCGACGGAGGCGTACCGGAGCGGCCTCTCGCGAGAGGGGAACGGGCGTCAGCGCAGGAGGCGGCGGGCGACGGCCACGGCGCCGAGGGCCGCGAGGACCCAGGGACCGCCGACGAGCAGCGGGTCGAGGATCTGGTGGCGCACGTCGGACCGGCCACGGCGCGAGGCGATCGGGTGCGCGTGCGCCTCGGCCAGCACACCGGTCTCGGTGATCGGATCGTCCGGCCGTGTCGTGAGCAGCGAGCGGAGGTGCGCCCCGGTCGACTCCACCCGGTCGCCCAGCACGAGCAGCAGCCAGTGCGCGTGGCGCCCCTCGCTGAACCGGTCGTAGGCGTAGCGGCGGATCGCGCCCGAGATCCCGTGGAGGGGCTGCGCCGTGCCGAAGACGGCGGGCAGCTCGAGGTGCTCGATGCTCTTCTCGCGACGGCCGTGCGTCCGCATCCTCTCCGGACGCTCCCAGTGCGCGCCCGAGACGAGGTCGCTGCGCTCGCGGGGGAAGGCGGGCCGGTCGGCGGGATCGAGGTCGGCGCCCCAGCCGGGGATGCGGGCACGCAGCTCCTCGGCGGTCGGCACGCGGACGGGGCGGTCGGCGGTGTACGGCACGGGATCCTCCTACGGGACGACGACGGTCTTGATGCAGCCGTCGAGCTTGGACGAGAACAGGTGGTACCCCTCGGCGATGTGCTCGAGCGGGATGCGGTGCGTGATCAGGTCGCTGGGCGTGATGTGCCCGGCCCGGATGTGCTCGAACAGGCGCGGCCACTGCCGGGTGACGGGGGCCTGGTTCATCCGCAGGGTGAGGCCCTTGTTGACGGCGTCGCCGAACTTGACGGCGCTCGCGAGCGGACCGTAGGCGCCCATCACCGAGACGGTCCCGCCCTTGCGGACGCCGTCGATCGCCCAGTTGAGCGCGATCGGCGAGCCGCCCTGCAGCTTGAGCTTGGCGCCGGTGACGTGCTGGAGGAGGTCCCCGTCGGCCTCCGCCCCGACCGCGTCGATCACGACGTCGGCGCCGAGACCGCCGGTGGTCTTCTTGAGGGTGACGATGAGGTCGTCCTCCTCGGTGTAGTCGATGGTCTCCGCGAAGGCGAACTCGCGGGCCTTGGCGAGGCGGTAGTCGATCTGGTCGACGACGATGACGCGGCCGGCGCCCATCAGCCAGGCGGAGCGCGCGGCGGCCAGGCCGACCGGTCCGGCTCCGAGCACCACGACCGTGTCGCCCTCGACGATGTCGCCGAGCTGCGCGCCGAAGTAGCCGGTCGAGAAGGCGTCGGTGAGCATCAGGGCGTCCTCGTGCGGCAGCCACTCGGGGATCCTCGTCGGGCCCACGTCGGCGAACGGGACGCGCACGTACTCCGCCTGCCCGCCGTCGTAGCCGCCTGCCGAGTGCGAGTAGCCGTAGATGCCGCCGATCGCGGTGGCGTTCGGATTCACGTTGTGGCAGTTGGAGTAGAGGCCGCGGGAGCAGAACCAGCAGGAACCGCAGTAGATGGTGAAGGGGACCATCACCGTGTCGCCGACGCTGAGGTTCTCCACCGACGAGCCGACCTCGTCGACCACGCCGATGAACTCGTGGCCGAAGGTGTGGCCGATCCGGGTGTCCGGGAGCAGCCCGTGGTAGAGGTGCAGATCGGATCCGCAGATCGCCGCCATCGTCACCCGGACGATCGCGTCGTTCGGGTGCTCGATCCTCGGCCGGTCCTTCTCCTCCACGCGGACCTTGTAGGGGCCCCGGTAGACCATCGCGCGCATGCCGCCTCCTGTGTCGTCGTCCCTTCAGCGTGCGTCGTGCTCCCGCCGGTCCTCCAGGGGGTTGCGCGCGGGGCCCGGGATCCCGAGCGCCCGTCCCTCCGCTGTCCTCTCCTCCCTCTCCGCGAGATGCCGTGCGGGTACGCGGCACACCGCAGGAGGCGCACCGCAGCGGCATCTCGTGGAGAGGAGACGGGCACGGCACAGGCTCAGCCGCGGACGTAGGATCGACTCCATGCCGCAGATACGGATCAGGGACGCCGCCGCAGCGCTCGGCGTGAGCGACGACACGCTGCGGCGCTGGATCGAGAACGGGACGCTCGAGAGCGCGAAGGACGCGTCCGGGAGACGCGTCGTCGACGGCCTCGAGGTCGCCCGGCTCGCCCGCGCGAACGCCGTGCTGCCGGAGGATCCGTCCCCGGTCGCGCGCTCGGCCCGCAACCGCTTCGTCGGGATCGTCACCGGCATCGTGATGGACACCGTGATGGCGCAGGTCGAGCTGCAGTGCGGTCCGCACCGCGTGGTCTCGCTGATGAGCAGCGAGGCGGTCCGCGAGCTCGGGCTCGAGCCCGGGTCTCCCGCGGTGGCGGTGGTCAAGGCGACCACGGTCATCGTCGAGACGCCGCTCGCCCGCGGCTGATGCGCACCGGGTCCGGCCTGCCGCGCTGGGTCGTGGCCGTCGCCGCGCTCGGCGCCCTGCTGGTGCTGCTCCCGCTCGTCGCGATCCTCGCCCGCGTCGACTGGCCGCAGTTCCTGCCGCTGATCACCTCCGACTCCTCCGTCGCCGCGCTCCTGCTGAGCCTGCGCACCTCCGCCGTCGCGACCCTGCTGTGCCTGCTGCTCGGCACCCCGATGGCCCTCGTGCTCGCCCGCACGGCCTTCCCCGGCCAGCGCCTGCTCCGCTCGCTGGTGCTGCTGCCGCTGGTGCTCCCGCCGGTGGTCGGCGGGCTGGCGCTGCTCTTCACCTTCGGGCGGATGGGCCTCCTCGGCGGCGCGCTGGAGGCCCTCGGCGTCCGCATCGCGTTCTCGACCACCGCCGTCGTGATCGCGCAGACCTTCGTGGCCCTGCCGTTCCTGGTGCTGACGCTCGAGGGCGCGCTGCGGAGCGCCGGCGCGCGGTACGAGTCGGTCGCCGCGACGCTCGGCGCGTCCCCCGGGACGGTGCTCCGGCGGATCACGCTGCCGCTGATCCTGCCGGGCCTCGCCTCGGGCGCGATCCTCTCGTTCGCGCGGGCGCTCGGCGAGTTCGGGGCGACGCTGACCTTCGCCGGCAGCCTCGAGGGCACGACGCGCACCCTCCCGCTCGAGATCTACCTGCAGCGCGAGAGCGATCCGGACGCGGCGGTCGCCCTCGCGCTGGTGCTCGTGGTGGTCGCGGTGCTCGTGATCGGTCTCGCGCACGGGCGCTCCGCCCGGGGGGTGCCGCGGTGAGCCTGCTGCTGGAGGCGCGGCTCGCGGCGCGCGGGATCGATGTGCGGATCGACGTGGCCGAGGGCGAGACGATCGCGCTGCTCGGGCCCAACGGCGCGGGCAAGTCGACCGTGCTCGAGCTGATCGCCGGCCTCGTCCGCGCCGACTCCGGGCGGGCGACCGCCGACGGCGAGCTGCTCTTCGGCGACCGCCGGTGGACTCCTCCGCACCGGCGCCCCGTCGCCCTGCTGGCGCAGGATCCGCTGCTGTTCCCGCACCTCAGCGTGCGCGAGAACGCGGCGTTCGGTCCGCGCAGCGCCGGCGCCGGACGGGCGCGGTCCCTCGAGCGGGCCGAGCGCGAGCTGGCCGCAGCGGGCGTGGCCGACCTGGCCGACCGGCGCCCGGGGAGCCTCTCCGGCGGCCAGGCTCAGCGGGTCGCCCTCGCCCGGGCCCTCGCGACCGACCCGCGCCTCCTGCTGCTCGACGAGCCGCTGGCCGCGGTCGACGCCCGGACCGCCCCGGTCCTCCGCCGGATGCTCCGCGAGGTGCTCGCCGACCGCTCGGCGATCGTGGTCACCCACGACGTGCTCGACGCCTGGACCCTCGCCGACCGGGTTCTGGTGCTGCACGGCGGCCGTGTGGTCGAGGAGGGGCCGACCGCCCGCGTCCTCACGCGCCCGCGCACCGCGTTCACCGCCGAGCTCGCCGGGCTCGAACTGCTTGAGGGCGTCCGCACCGCGACGGGTCTGCGCACCGCCGGCGGGCACGAGCTGTCCGGAGTCGCGGCCGAGCCGGTCGCGGTCGGCGCCGCGGTGCTCGCCGCGGTCCGTCCCTCCGCCTTCTCCGTCGGAGAGGGAGGCCTCCGCGCCGTGATCACCGATGTGGAGCAGCGGGGAGACGCGGTGCGGGTGCGCAGCGCGCTCCTGACCGCCGACGTCCCGGCGGCCGACGCGGCGCGCCTCGACCTCGCGCCCGGCCGCGAGGCAGGCTTCACCGTCGCTCCGCAGGATCTGCTGATCTACCCGGCGTGAGGGGCGGGCACGAGGAGACGGCTCGCCATCCGGCATGAATCCGTCCCTCGGACCGCCCTGTGCTCGACGCGAGGGACGGCGGGAGCGCCCGTCCCGTTACTCCGCCCCGCCGCCGTCCGCGCCGGACAGCGGGAGCCGCGCCCGCAGCCGCGCCCCCGCCAGCACGGGCGAGTCCGAGAGCTCCAACGAGCCCCCGTAGACCGCGAGCTGCCGCTCCAGCCGCGCCAGGCCCGAGCGCGTCGACCCCTCGACGAGTCCGCGGCCGTCGTCGTCGAGGGTGAGCACCACGACGCCCGCCTCCTCGTCGCCGCGCACCCGCAGCGAGGAGGCGCCGCCGTGCTTCAGCGCGTTGGTGACCGCCTCCTCCAGGAACCGGACCAGGAGCATCCGCTGGTCGAGCGGTGGCTCGGCGCCCTCGGCGGCGAGCGCCGGGATGCGGCCGAGGTCGAGGTCGACGGCGATCTCGGGAGGGAGGCGCGCGACGAGGTCGCGGACGGCGGGCACCAGGCCGTGGTCGATCTCGACCGGGTAGAGGGCGTGGCCGACCGCGCGCACCTCGTCCTCGCGGAGCCGGTCGAGCCGGGCGGCGATGGCGAGCAGCCGCTCCGAGGCCGCCTCGTCGGATGCGCTCGCGACCGCGTGCAGCTCGGCGGTCAGCACCACGAGTCCGTTCTGGAGGCCGCCGTGCAGGCTCTGCGCGACGTCGCGCCGCACCCGCAGCTCCTCCCGCTGCAGGGCCTGCACCGCCTCGAGCGCCTGCACGGAGGCGCGGGCGTGCTCCCGCTCCTTCTCGCGCACGCGCCGTGCCGCGCGCACGAGCAGGTAGCCGTAGGCGGTGATCAGCGCGATCACCGTGGATCCGACGACCAGCTCGACCGCGAGAGCGGGGAGTGCCGAGAGCGGGTAGACGCCGGTCAGCACCTGGAGGCAGCAGCGGACGAGTCCCATCCCCACGGCGATGACCGCCGTCCGGGCCACGCGGGCGCCGCCGGTCGAGCGCTCGGGGCGCAGCACCGCGACCAGGGCGATCGCGAGCCCGATCGTCGACACGTTGACCAGGACGCGCGTCGTCACGTCGAGCAGCGGCCCCGGATCGACGCTCCGCAGCGTCCGCGACAGCATCCCGAGCGCGAAGACGGCCTGGAGCGCGGCCAGCAGCGAGAGGACGCCGCCGAGGAGGGCCATCGCTCCGAGGACGATGCGGTTGTCCTCGCGCGTGTCGCTCGGGCCGGCGCTCATCCGGTGTGCTCGAGGAAGAGGAGCGTCGCGTCGACCCGCGGGTTGCGCTCGCCGTCCGACCGCACGCCGAGGCCCGCGTAGACGGCGTTGACGTGGTTGTCGACCGAGCGGACCGCGATGCCGAGGCGCTCGCCGATCGCGGCGTTGGTCAGCCCCGATGCGAGACCCGAGAGCACCTCGTACTGGCGCGGGCTCAGCGCGGCGACCGGGGAGTCGCGGCGGGCCGCGCGGGCGGCGACCAGCGCCGGATCGAGCACGGTGCGGCCGTCCGCCGTCGCGCGGACGGAGGCGAGCAGCGCGGGGGCGGAGAGGAGGAGGTCTTCGAGAGGTAGCTCCAGCCGCGGGCCTCGGCGCGGTCGAGGCGGAGGAAGCGGTGCATCGCGTCGACGGCCGAGAGCAGGACGATGCCCAGCCCCGGCGCGGTGGACCGCAGCCGGCGCCCGAGCTCGATGCCGTCCCCGTCGCCGAGCTCGATGTCGAGGATCGCCACGTCGAGCTCCGCGGGCCGCAGCACCGACCGCGCCTCCGTGGCGGATCCGGCCTCCACGACGCTCCGCACGCCCGGCACCGCGCGCAGCAGCGACGACAGCATGTGCCGGTAGAGGGGCTGGTCGTCGACGACGGCCAGCCTGAGCTCCGGAACGCCCCCCACGGATGTCATCCGCCCATCTTCACCCATGCTCCGGAGGTCGAGGCGTCCCTCGACCGGGGGTCACCGCGCGAGGATCCGCGTCGGCTCGCGGGCGGCGGCGGGCGCCTGCCCCGTGAGCGGGGGGATCAGGAGTGACGGGGCGGGGTCGATGAGGCGGGTGCGGAGGGGCGTGGGGTGGGCTCCGGGAAGGGCGGTGAGGAGCAGAGCCGCACGCCGCTCCTGTTCGCCCGCCGCGCTGCTCAGGACAGCCGGACGCCCGTCAGCGCGAGGCCCGCGGCGGCCGCCGCGACGGCGAGCGCCGCCGTGCCGACGCCGTACCCCAGGCCGGCCCGGCGAGCGTCGCGACCGGCACGACGCCCAACGGGGGCAGTGCGGCGCCGATCGCGGCGCGGGCAGCCGTGCCGACGGCTCCGCCCGCCGCGACGAGGAGGATCGCGGAGGGGCGCAGGTGGAGGGGTCGCGTCACTCCGCGAGGTCCCAGGGCGCCGGGCGCGACGGGTCGCGGTCGGCGCGCGGGACGACGAGCACGGGGCGGTGCTGACGGTGCGCGAGGTGGGCGGCGACGCTCCCGCTGAGGAACTCGGCGATGCTCGCGAGCACGCCCGCGTCGCGGGTGCCGACCACGATCATCCGCGCGTCGACCTCCTCGGCGACCTCGGCGAGCGCCAGGGCGGGCTCGCCCCGCGCCGCGCGCAGCGACCACTGCACGGTGCTGCCGTCCAGCTCGTGCTCGACCGTCTCGCGGAGCCCGGGCGGGAGGGACGGGCCCTCGCCGCGGTCGGCCGCGGCGCCGACGAAGCCGAGCGGGATGCCGCCGGTCATCGGATCGACGTACTCGCCGACGAGGTACGGATCGGCCGAGACCGACACGAGCAGCAGGGCGGCTCCGGCGTCGGCGGCGACGCGGGCGGCGGTGCGCAGGATCTCGGGTCGCTGGCCGTCGACGATGCCGACGAGGACGGGCCCGGTGGGGGTGGGTGCGGTCATGAGGAGCTCCTTCCCGGTTGCGCCCCATCCTGGCACCGCACGGGCGCGAGCGGTCGGAGCATCCGTGCCGGATCCGTCGTGATCGTTCCGTTATGCGCGGGCCTCGGGCTAGAGTGGCTCGTCGCCGGATCCCCACCGGCCCCCGACCCCCCGTCATCACCGTCATCCGAGGAGAACGCACGCGTGTCGAAGCCAGGCATTCCCACCCCTGAGGAGAGTGCCGGCACCCCGACCACTGCACCCCTGACCCGGCGCGAGGCCCGCGAGGCCGAGCGCCGTGCGGCCCGGGCCGAGGCGGAGACGGGCGCGGCGACCGCCGGTGCCGCGGTCGAGGGCAGCGGATCGGACGACTCCGCCGCTTCCGCAGGCGCTGGCGACTCTGCGCCCACCGCCGTCGACGCCGCAACGGCCGTGGCGACCGCTCCGACCGTCTCGGTCGAGGTCCCCGCCGTCGCCTCCCCCGCCTCCCGGTCGATCCCGGCCTCTCCGCGTCGCGCGTCCGCCTCCCGCCCCGTCGCTCCCCGCGCCGCCGAGCCCGCCCGAGCCCGTGGCCTCAGCCGCCGCGCCCTGGCCTTCGGCACCTTCTCGGTGGTCGGCGGCCTCTTCGCCACGGCCGCGATCCCCGCGTACGGCGCCCGCAGCTCCTCCGCCACCGCGACCGGCCGCGCCGCCGCGAACCGGGTCGGCCTCCAGAACCTCACCGTCTCCTCCGACGCCGCCGGCCAGACCGCCGTCCGCGACGCCTTCGCCGCACCGACCCAGGCGCAGCTCGACGAGGCCAGCCGCCAGGCGGCCGTGCTCTCCGGATCCAACGGCGGCGAGTTCTCGACCGTGCAGACCCGCGCGGTCGGCGACGACTACCCGTGGCCCTACGAGACCATCGACGACGACGGCGGCGGACTCTCGCCCCTCGGCTACTACTACCGCGAGTGCGTCGACTTCGTGGCCTGGCGCCTCAACCGCGACGCCGGCCGCACCTCCGCGCCGTGGAAGTACACGTGGGGCAACATCACCCCGCTCGGCGGCAGCGCCTACGAGTGGCCGGACAACTGGGCCGCGAAGGGCTGGGCGACCAGCAGCGTCCCGATCGTCGGCTGCGTCGCGTGGTGGACCTACAACCACGTCTCCTACGTGCAGAAGGTCAACGACGACGGCACCGTGCTCCTCGAGGAGTACAACTACGGCGGCAAGCACAGCTACGTGACCCGCACCTTCCCCACCGCGCAGGTCCCGCTCTTCCTGTACCCGCCGGTCCTGTAGGCGGCCTGTTCCCGTCGCGCCTCGGCGGGCGGAGCGTCGCGATCCGTCCCCAGCGCACGCCGACGGGCGAGGGGGTGCGATCCCGCGTCAGGCGAGCGCGGCGAGGAGGATCGCGAAGGCGGGCGTCGTCGGATCGACGAGCGCCATGTGGTCGGCGTCGGCGAGCTCGTGCAGCTGCACGGCGGGGTGCCGGTCGGCGTATCGGCGGCTGTAGGCGTCGGGGACGTCCTCGTCGAGTACGCCGTGGATCAGCGTGGTCGGCTGCGGCGGCGCCGGCAGCTGCGCGGGGTCGGCGCCCGGGAGCAGCGCGAGGTCGCCGCCGAGGAGCTCCCCCACGGCGTCGTCGCTGAGGCGGTCGGCGGAGGCGGCGGCCAGGTCGAGCACGCCCGCCAGTGCCACCACAGCGGCGACGTGCGGCGACGGACGGGCGGCCTGCGACCAGACGGCGAGGTGGCCGCCGGCGGAGTGGCCGACGAGGGCGACCGGTCCGGCGCCGGGCAGCAGTGCCGGGAGCGCCGCGAGCACGGCCAGGACGTCGTCGCCGGCGCCCGGCCAGCCGCCTCCCGGGTCGCCCGTGCGCCGGTACTCGGGGAGGAGCACGTCGTGCCCGCGGTCGGCCAGTGCCGCCGCGAGCGGCCGGGCGTGCCGCCGGTCCCACCGCGCCCGCCAGAACCCGCCGTGCACGAGCACGACCGGCCGGCGCGCCTCGCCGGGCGCCCCGCGGAAGACGTCCGCGATCTGCTCCGGAGCCTCCCCGTACCGGCGCACCTCGTCCGGCTCGCGCCCCTCCGACTGCTGCATCCCCCCAGTACCTCCCCGCGGGACGCCACGTCGGTGCGCCCGGCACGGCGTGTCGCGTACCGGATCGGCATCCCGCGGAGAGGGAGGGGACCGCGTCAGGACTCGAACCAGCCCCGGGGGTGGTGGTCGGCCGTGAGGGGCGTGCGCGGCCGGGTCGGGCGGGCCCAGCGGACGGCGTTCGCCAGCACGCGCCGGATGTCCGGGTGGTGGTAGACGGGGTAGTCCTGGTCGCCGGGCGAGAAGTAGAAGACCTTCCCGAGGCCGCGGGTGTAGGTCACGCCGGAGCGGAACACCTCGCCGCCGGTGAACGTCGACAGGAACACCGTCTCCTCCGGCACCGGGATGTCGAAGTACTCGCCGTACATCTCCTGCTCGGGGATGATCAGCGGGCTGGGCACGCCCTCGGCGATCGGATGCGTGGGCGCGATCGTCCAGACGAGCTCGCGGTCGCGGTCGTTGCGCCACTTCAGCGAGCAGGTCGTGCCCATGAGCGCCTTGAAGATCGACGAGTAGTGGCCCGAGTGCAGGACCAGGATCCCCATCCCCTCCTGCACGTGTCGCAGAACCCGCTGGACGACCTCGTCCGACACCTCCTCGTGCGCGATGTGCCCCCACCACAGCAGCACGTCCGTCGTCGCGAGCGCCTCCTCGGTGAGCCCGTGCTCGGGCTCGGGGAGCGTCGCGGTGCGCACCGAGACGGCGTCGCCGAGCGACTCCGCGAGCCCGTCCGCGATGACGCGGTGGATGCCGTCCGGGTAGTGGCGCAGCACGGTCTCGTCGCCGCGGGTCTCGTGGCGGAACTCGTTCCAGACGAGGACCTCGATCGGGGCGCTCATGCGACCGCCACCTCCTGCTTCTCGGCGGCGGAGCGGTAGATCGCGTCGACCACCCGGCTGCGGTGCAGCGCGTACTCGCCGTAGTGGCCGGAGTAGCGGGGGCCGCCCGCGGGCGCGTCGGCTCCCGAGGCGATCGCCTCCAGGAACTCGGCGATGACCGAGCGGTGGTGCCCGGCGGGGACCTTCACGTCGGGGTGCGAGACGGTCGGCGCTCCGGCGACCTCGGAGTAGAGCGTCAGAGTCCCCTCCGTGGCGTAGCCGGCGATGTGGAGGCGCGCGCCCCCGGCCGAGCCGAGCAGCTCGACCTCGATGTCCTCGTCGACCTTCGAGTAGCTGGCCCAGGAGGCGTCGAGCTGGAGCGAGCGGCCGTTGTCGAGGCGCAGCAGGGCGCTCGAGAAGTCCTCCACCTCGAACGCGTGCGTGCCGGTGGCGGCGACGCCGTGCGGGCGCCCTCCGCGGCCGGAGCGGCCGATCTCGCCGTACGCGACCGCCGAGACGCTGGTCACGCGCGGCTCGTCGAGCAGGTGCAGCGCGATGTCGAGCACGTGGGAGCCGAGGTCGATCAGCGGGCCGCCGCCGGCGAGCTCCTTGCTGGTGAACCAGGAGCCGATGCCGGGGATGCCGGTGCGCCGCTGCCAGCTCGCGCGGGCGTGGTAGACGTCGCCGAGCGGCGCGTCGTCGAGGTAGTCGCGGAGGAAGGCGACGTCGGCGCGGCGGCGGTGGTTGTAGGCGATCTCGAGCACGCGGTCGTTCGCGCGGGCGGCCTCGACCATCTCGGCCGCCAGCTCGGCGGTGGTGGCGAGCGGCTTCTCGCAGAAGACGTGCTTGCCGCTCGCGAGCGCGGCCACGGCGATCGGGTGGTGCAGGTGGTTCGGGACTCCGATGGAGACGACGTCGAGGTCGTCGCGGGCGACGAGGTCCTCCCAGTCGGCGTACAGGTCGGGGACGCCGCGGGTCGCGCCGAGTTCGTGCAGGCGCGCCTCCTCCTGGCCGGCGAGCGCGACGACGCGGGCGCCGGGCAGGGACTGGAAGGCGTCGAGGTGGGTGGTGCCGGCGAAGCCGAGGCCGACGACCCCCACGCGCAGCTCAGTGGTGTTCTCTGTCATGCGCCGAGCCTACTCGAATCGATTCGAGCACTCCATTGGCGGTGCGGCTTCCCGGAGCATCCGGCAGGCCGGCTTCAGGCCGCGAGGCGCGCCTCGAGCGCGGCGAGCGACGCGCGCAGGGCCGGCGCCTCGAGGGCGTCGCCGTCGGCGGCGGCGTGCGCGGCGGCGAACGCCTGGACCTGGCGGTGCAGCTCGACGCGGGTCCCGCCGCGGGCGACGACCGCGAGCCGCTCGGCGAGGCGCACGCCGGCGCGGACGACGAGCGGCTGCTCCATCGCGTACGAGCGCAGCGCGAGGAACACGTCGGCCAGCAGCTCGCCCGCTCGGGGCCACGGGACGACCAGGCGGACGACTCCGTCGGCGTCGGAGTAGCGGCCGCGCGCCTCCGGCCGGCCGCAGAGGTCGACGAGCGCGCTGGTCAGGGCCTCGACGGCGCCGACCGCGGTGTACGGGTCGTTGGTGCCGGTCGCGAGCCCGCGGACTCCGATCTCGACCACCTGCTGGACGGCGTAGCGGAGGTCCTGGTGCGGGGTGCGCGCGTCGGCGACGACGACCGCGGCGACCGCCTCCTCCTGGGCGACGGACCCCTCCAGGACCTCGAGCACCGGGTCGCCGACGAGGACGTGGTCGCCGGGCAGCGCGAGCACCCGGAGCCGCGTGTCGCCGCGGCGGGCCAGGGCGACCAGCCGCTCGACCTCGAGCTGCTCGACGTAGCCCCCGCGCACCGCACACAGCACGACCGGCTCGCGCCCCGCCGGCGGCAGGGCCTCCTCCGCGAGCAGGGCCTCCTCCGCGTCCACCGGCTCCTCACCGTCCTCCGGATGCAGTCGCTCGATCACGTCGACGAGCTCGCCGAGCACCCGCTGCTGCAGCGTCGTCACCTGCACCGACAGCGCGATGTGGTGGATGAAGTAGACGAGCACCGCGACGTCGCCCACCGCGAGCAGCACCGAGAACGAGACGGCCACCACCGGCACGAACGTCAGCGACGCGTCCTCCTCGGTGTGCACCGCGCGCAGCACGATCAGCGAGTACAGGAACGTGGACGTGAGCACCGCCAGGACGACCTGGTTGCCGCGGTCGGCCATGAAGTTGCGGACCAGCCGGGGCCCGTAGGCGGAGGACGTGGTCGCCAGCACCGAGATCGTGATCGAGAACGAGGTCGCGGCGACGCCCAGCATCGTCCCGCCGATCGCCGAGAGGATCGCCCGGCCGCCGGTCGGCGACAGGTCCTCGATCAGGGGGATGTCGCTGACGCCGGCGCGGACCAGCAGATGGTCGACCTCGACCAGCCCCAGCGCCAGCCCGACGGCGAGGACGCCGAACAGGGCCGGGAGGAACCAGAAGGATTCGCGGAGGTGGAGGAGCCGGGAGCGCATCCTCGAAGGCTAGAGCGGCGCCTCCTCGCGGGCTGCGCCGCCGCGGAGGCTTGCGCGCCGGGCCGGGACGTGCCGCGGTGCCTGCCGCGGAGGCGACGTCGCGTCAGGGCCGTCCGCACTGCGGGGGCGTCGTCGCGACGGACGCCGGACGCACCGGAGGCGCCGACCCCCGGGGATCGGCGCCTCCGCAGGGCGTCAGGTGACGTTGATGAGCGTGCGCTGCCAGCCGGAGGATCCGTCGGGCGCGACCGGCGCGCGGTCCTCGATCTGGACCATGCCGTTCTTGTCGACCGCGCGGACCGCGACGTAGTGCGAGCCGGGCTGGGCGTCCCAGTCGACGAACCACTGCACCCAGGTGTCGAGGTTGACCGGGGTCGAGAGCGTCGCCTCCTGCCAGTCGCCGTTGTCGATGCTCACCTCGACCTTCTCGATGCCGATGCTCTGCGCCCAGGCGACGCCCGCGATCTTGAGAGCGCCCGAGGTGACGGGGACGCCGATCCGCGGGGTGTCGATCCTCGAGGACATCTTGATGGGGGCCTCGGCGGAGTAGCCGCGCGGGGTCCAGTAGGCCTGGTCGGCCTCGAAGGTGGTGACCTTGAGCTCGGTGAGCCACTTGGTGGCCGAGACGTAGCCGTAGAGGCCGGGCACGATCATCCGCACCGGGAAGCCGTGCTCGAACGGGAGGGGCTCGCCGTTCATGCCGACGGCGAGGATCGCGTCGAGGTTCTCGTCCGTGACCGCGGTGATCGGGGTGGACGCCGTGTAGCCGTCGCTGCTGGTCGAGAGGAGCATGTCGGCTCCGCTCTGCACGCCGGCCATCTTCAGCACGTCGCGCAGGGGGACGCCGAGCCACTTGGCGTTGCCGACGAGGTTGCCGCCGACCTGGTTCGAGACGCAGGTGAGGGTGATGCCGTACTCGTCGAGGCCCATGTCGAAGATCTGCTGGAGGTTCAGCGTCACCTCGCGGTCGACCATGCCGGTGATCTTCAGCGACCAGGCCGACGGGTCCAGGTTGGGCACGGTGAGGGCGGTGTCGACGCGGTAGAAGTCGGCGTTCGGCGTGTAGAGCGGGGTGATGCCCTCGATGTCGAGCTCGGCGCCCGCGGGGACCGAGACGGTGCTGCGCGGGGACGGCAGGCGCAGGGCGTCGCGGACACCGGCGAGGGAGGAGGTCGCCGCGTTGACCAGGCGGGCACCGGTGCCGACGACTGCCGCGCCGACGGCGGAGATCAGCGCGATGCGGAAGAAGCCGCGGCGCTCGAGGGCGCCCGGACGGGCCTCGGAGGATGTTCCCCTGGCCTCCGAGGCCCGGGCCGCACGCCAGCCGCGCAGGCGCGTGAAGAGGAGGTGCATGACGACGACGGCGACGACGAGTCCGACCAGCGTGGGCACCGCAGCGAGCGGCGACGCTCCGGTGCGGGTCACGATGGCGGCGATCGAGAGGCCGCCGGCGATCACGAGCAGCACCTGGCCGAGCGGCGGGCGGACCAGCTGGAGCACTCCGGCGATCGCGGCGGCGACGACGACCGCGGCGCCCACGCTGCCGAGCAGGAAGGTCTTGTCGTTCTCGCCGAACGTCTCGATCGCGAACTCCTTGAGCGGGCGCGGGACGATGTCGACGATGAAGGCGCCGAGCGCGAGCACGGGGCTCGCGGTGCGGGCGACCGCGAGGGCGATGAGCTCGGCGACGGCGAGGAGGACTCCGCCCGTGACGATGCCCGCGAGGGCGGCGAGCAGGAAGTAGAGAGCTCGATGCTCGCGCACGGGTGCCGCTGTCTGGTTCATGGAGGAGAGTTTTCTCCCGCGACCTGCCGTTTCCCAGGGTGTCCCTGGTTTGGTCGTGTAGGCGCCTTTTTCATAACGAACAGGTAACGCACAGCGGCGGCATCTCGACGGGATCACCTCTCGCTCGGCCCGCCGCCGGGCCTCACCGCGCGCGACGCCCCCGCCGGAGGACCGCCGCGTTCGCGGTGACGATGAGGGCGATGCCGATCCATCCGGCCGCGCCGACGTCCTGCCCGAGCACGACCGCGCCGATGAGGGCGGCCAGGACGGGGTTGGCGCTCATGAGCGTCCCGAACACGCCCGCCGGGAGCCTCCGGAGCGCGATCACGTCGGCCACGAACGGGACGGCCGTCGCCAGGACGCCGGCGCCGACCGCCAGGAGCACGGTGCCCGCGTCGGGGCGCGTCGAGACGAGCGTCCAGACGGCGACGGGCAGGAAGACGGCGGCGGAGATCCCGGTCGCCGTGGCGGTCCCCTGCGCTCCGGGCAGACGGAGTCCGATGATCCGGTTGAGCAGGATGTACGCGGCCCAGCAGCACGCGGCCGCGAGACCGAGCGTGATCCCCAGCTGGTCGGACGAGGGCCTCGGCCCGGCGATCGCGAGGACGCCCGCTCCGGCGACGAGGGCGCAGAGCGCGCTGGTCCTGCTCCGGGAGCCGAGGAGCGCGACCGCCAGCGGCCCGCAGAACTCCAGGGTCACCGCCAGCCCCAGCCCGATGCGGTCGATGGCCGCGTAGAGCGTGAGGTTCATCGCTCCGAACACCACGGCGAGGAGCAGGACGGGCCACCACTGCGCGCGGGTCAGGTCGCGGATCCGCGGCCGCACGACCGGGAGGAGGATCAGCGCGGCGACGATCTGCCGGACGGCGACCACTCCGACGGATCCCAGGACCGGGAAGGCCAGAGTCCCGGAGGCCGCCCCGAGCTGATTCGAGAGGGCGCTCGCGAGGGCGGTCGCGACGCCGACGGTCCGGCCGTCGCCGGGGAGCTGCTTCGTCATGCCGGAAGTCTGCGAGCCGTCCGGCCCCGGCTCACAATGCATCACCGGTCCGATCGATGCGGGAACCGCATGAATAGGATGCGGTCATGGAACTGGAACTGCGCCACCTCCGGTCGTTCGTCGGCGTCGTGGACGCCGGGACCTTCACCGACGCGGGGATCGACCTCGGCATCTCCCAGACGGCGGTCTCCCGCAACGTCGCGGCGCTCGAGTCCGTCCTCGGACGAAGGCTCCTCCACCGGACGACCCGCAGCGTCGAGCTCGCGCCGGCGGGCGAGCGGGTGCTGCGGCACGCCCGCCGCGTCCTGGCCGTCGTCGACGACCTTCGCGAGGAGGCGGCGGCCGGGACGGACACGATCCGGATCGGGTACGCCTGGTCGGCTCTCGGCGAGCACACCCAGGAGTTCCAGCGCCGCTGGGCCGCGGCGCTCCCCCGCCACGAGCTGCAGCTGATCCGCTCCAACACCCCCACCGCGGGGCTCGCCGAGGGCCTCAGCGATCTGGCGATCCTCCGGCGCGGATCCCCGGCTGCGGACGTCGAGTCGGCTCTGATCGGCACCGAGAAGCGCTACTGCGCGCTGTCCGTCGACGACCCGCTCGCCGTGAAGCGCACGGTCACCCTCGCCCAGGTGGCGACCGCTCCGCTGGCGCTCGACGACCGGACCGGGAGCACCCGGCTCGACCTCTGGCCCGAGCACGACCGGCCGCGGATCACCGTCCCGACGACCGACGTCGACGACTGGCTCACGGTGATCAGCAGCGGCTCCGCCCGCGGAGTGACCGCGGAATCGACGGTGAGCCAGTACCGACGGCAGGGCCTCGCCTACCGGGTCGTCCGCGACGCCCCGCCGGTCCCCGTGCACGCCGCGTGGATCCGGAGCGACCCGCCGCCCGTCCTGGGCGACGTCATCGGGCTGCTCCAGGGCCTCTACCGCACCTCCGACTGACGACGACGGCCGCCGGGGGCGATCCCCGGCGGCCGTCGTCGTCACGTCACTTGCAGGTGAGAGCGGAGTACGCGGCCTGCTTCGTGGTGGTCACCGATGCTCCGTCCACGGTCGCCGTCGCGGTCACCGTCGCCGAGCCCGCGGCCACCGAGGCGGCGCGGGTGGTGAAGGCGTGCGAGGCGCTCGACCCGGGAGCGATCCCGGTGAACGCCTTCGAGCCCCAGGCGGAGCCGAGGGTGATCGCCGCCGGGACCTTCGCGTCGTTCCGAGCGGAGACCGTCACCACGACCTTGCCCGCCACGCAGCGGCTGGTGGCCGTCACGGTGGTCGGCACCGTCGCCGCGGAGGCGCGGACGATGGAGAGGCGGTAGGTCGCTGTCGTCGTGTGGTCCTGCGCCGACGACTCGACGACCACGCTCGTCGTCCCCGAGGCCGCGAGCGGCACGGTGCGGCGGACGGTGTCGTCGATCAGCACGCCGTCGACCTTCACCAGGCCGCTGGGCACGGCCGGGTCCAGGTCGAGCGAGACGCTCGTCGTACCGGCCGGCACCGTGAGCGTGTGGTCCCTGACCCCGGCGGCGAGAGCCGGCGAGAGCGTCCCGACGTCGGAGGAGAGCTTCGTCAGCTCCGGGTCCGCAGCGTAGGTGGTCGACTCGGTCGTGTAGACCCCGAAGACACCGCCGACGTAGCTGGATCCGGTGCCCTGGAAGCGCACCGTGACGACGGGGATCTTCTGCCCCTTCGCGTCGAGCACGTACTTCCCGCTCTGGTCGCGCTTGTAGCTGTCCTTCGCGGCGAGACCGCTGAGGATCGACGCCGGGATCCGGTCGTACTGGACGTACCAGCTCGTCGCTCCGGCCGCTCCCGAGACCACCTCGGTCTTGAGCTTCACGTCGTTGAGGTAGACGTCGAAGGTGCGTCCCGCGTCGCCGCCGTAGTAGCGGACCCCGAGGTAGTTCGCCGGCAGAGCCGGGTCGACGATCATGTCGTACTGGAAGTACGCCTCCGCCGAGCGCTCGCCGTCGCGGTACCCCTCGCCGCGCCAGGTCCCCACCGAGGACCGCGCGGTCTTGTAGTTCTTGTCGGCCTCGCTGTTGTTGTTGTCGAAGGAGGTGAGGGAGTCGATCGTCGTCTCGTCGACGCGCAGCTGCTCCTTCTGCGTCCGGATCAGCTCCTGGGCCGCGGCCGAGTCGGGCTCGATCAGGGTCATGTAGGTCGCGTAGCGGGCGTTGTAGAGGCTGTAGTACGGAGTGAACACCCGGGCGGCGGACGCGGCGTCGACGTTCTTCATGCCGAAGCGCATCGTCGTGCGGCCGTTGCCGTCCGCGCCGTCGGGCAGGCGGACCAGGTTGCCGCGGACCGCGGACTTCCAGGCCGCGGAGTCCGCGACGACGACGTTCGAGTTCACGGACTTGTCGGCCGTGCCCATGCGCACCAGGACGCCGGCGACGTAGGAAGCCTCGACGTTCGAGCGGTTGAGCTCGGTCGCCAGCAGCACCGGTCCGTAGCGGAACGCGGTCCAGTCGGGGTTCTCCGTGTCCGCGACCGCGCTGACCGCGGCGGGCAGCTTCCAGGTCAGCACGTCACCGGCGGCGACGGCGACCGAGACGTATCCGGCCTGGGCCGTGACGGCACGGACGGCACCGTTCACGGTGAGCGTCGGCGCTCCGTCGATCCAGGACGGCACGCGCAGCTTGAGGGTCGTGTCCGCGGCCACGGCTCCTCCGGCCAGCGCTTCGACCCTCAGGGTCGCCGTGTCCGTGCTCGGGATGTCCGCCGTCTGGGTCAGCCGGAGGTTGTTCGCGGAGGAGCGGAGGACCGAGGAGCGGAACTGGTTCACGAAGACGGTCTTCGGCTTCTCGAAGTAGATCGAGTCGCCGAGCTTGGTGAAGCTCTCGATACCCGAGCCGTGGTCGCACCAGAACTCGTCGAGCTCGTGCCCGAAGACCTTGGCGTAGCCCGCGGTCTGCGGCTGGAAGTAGGTCACCATGCCGGTGTCCGGGTTCTGCACCGAGAGGACGCCGTTGATGAACGTCTCCTCGTAGAAGTCGGCGTACTTCACGTCCTCGGTCACCTGGAACAGCGCCCGGGTGAGCTTGAGCATGTTGTAGATGTTGCAGCCCTCGGAGGTCGAGTTCTCGCCGTAGCCGGTGGTCTGGCCGTTCGTGGCGTACTCGTACAGGGTGCCGGGGGCGTGGAAGTGCTCGGACTGGCTGTTGCCGCCGTTGGCGTAGGTGTGGGTCTCGTCGACCATGCGCCAGAAGTTCTCGGCGGCACGGCGGTACATGTCGAGATCCGACTTCTCCGCGGCGGTGAGCGTGGCGTAGAGCGCCGGGTCGTCGGTGAAGACGCGGTAGCGCTTCAGCGCGCCGATCAGCTTCGGGACGGTCGTGTTCGCGTGCAGCCCGTTGAGGACGTCCTCGTTGTTCGCGAGCTTCTGGAACAGCGCGGTCTCGTCGAAGTACTCGGCCGCGCGCTTGTGGGCCGGGTCGTGCGTGGTCTCGTACAGGCGGTAGAGCGCCTCGTTCATTCCGCCGTACTCCGTGTTCAGGAGCTGCCCGGGGTTGGCCTGGCGGCCCGCCCAGGCGGTGATCCAGCTGCCGAAGCCGCCGGCGACGGTGAGCGCCTTCTGCGAGACGGCGTCGGGCGCCTGGTCGTGGGCGTCGAGGAGGCCTGCGAGCACCTTGTGCAGGTTGTAGAAGGGGACGAGCAGGCCGTCGCCGCCCGAGGGGAGGTAGCGGGTCGGGAACGGCGAGACGTAGCCGGCGTTCGCGGGGTCCTTCAGCGCGTAGGCGTCCTGGACCTTCTTCAGACCGTCGACGGAAGCGGTGAGCTTCGCGAGCAGAGCCGCCTTGGTGGCCGCGTCCTCCTCGGTCGCGTAGGCCTGCGAGAGCGCCGAGAGGTAGTGGCCGAAGAAGTGGCCCTGGAACCGGGTGCCGTTCTCGCGCTCCCAACCCCCGTATCCGCCGCTGGTGGTCGGCGTGAGCCCGGCCTCGCGGTAGAAGGAGTAGAGGAACATCTCGGGGTCGAGGCTCAGCAGGTACTCGACGGTCTGCTGCTCCCCGTTCTCGAGGTAGGGGTCCTGCACGGAGACGTCGGACAGGCCGGCCTCCAGAAGGTAGTTCGACGTCTTCACTCCCCGGGGCTGCACCTGGAGAGTGTAGGTCTTCGTGACCGCGGTGCTGCCCCCGTAGGTGGCGGAGCCGGTGAGGACGACCTGCGTCGCGGAGCCGGTGGGCGGCGTGACCGCGGCCGTGCCTCCGCTGATCGCGACGGTCGCCGGGTCGGAGGAGGTCCAGCTGAGGGCGGACCCCTTCGCGCCGACGGTGGGCAGGGTGAAGCCGGTGCTGGTGCTCGCGGGCGGGGCGACCAGCTCGAGGTCGGCCCGGGCGATGCTCGCGGGGTCGAAGGAGGGGTTCCCGGCCTTCGTCAGGGCGACGACGTCGGTGGTGGTGGCGACGCCGTTGTAGAGCGCGTAGTCGTCGAGCAGGCCGCGCAGGTGCGCGCCGTTGTACTGGGGGCCGTTGAAGCCGAGGGTCTTCGTCGACGTGCTCTCGGAGCCGAGGACGCCGGACGCGGAGGAGGACGGCGCGGTCTTGACGACGGCGGTCTGCTTCACCCCGTTGCGGTAGAAGGCGACGGCCTTGGTGCTCTTGTCGTACGTGGCGACCACGTGCGTCCACTCCCCCGCGGGGAAGAAGCTGGAGCGCGCGGTCTCGACGGCGACCTTGTACGGCTGACCGCCGGACGGGCCGATCGAGAGCGCGAGCGGGGTGCCGTCGCCCTCGGAGGTGAGGTACCAGCCGTCGGAGTTGTAGGCGGTCTTGTTCCAGGTGAAGACCTGCTCACCGGTCATCGCGCTGGTCGGCTTGTACCAGAACGAGACGGTGAGGTCGGCGGGCTGCAGCGCCGCCGCAGTGCCGAGCGAGATCGCGTTCGATCCGGTGAACTCGAACGCCCGGCCGTTCAGGCCGGTGCCGTAGGAGGCGGTGCCCTTCTGCATCCCGAGGGCGGTACCACGACCGCTGGTGTCGGCGAGCGACCCGTCGAACGGGAGCTCGAGCACCTTCGCGGCGTCGAGCGAGGTGGTGGGGGCGGCCTGAGCCGTGGGGCCGACCGACAGGAGACCCGCCGTCAGCGCCATCACCGCCACGGTGGCCAGGGGGAGTCGTCGTCGCATTCGTGAGGCCTCTCGTCGTTGAGAAATCCGGCCCAGGGGGGCGGGCCGCCTCGAATGTTACCGTTAACAACTGTTTTCGGTGAGGTTTCGGTGAGAGGACTGACAGGGTCCTCGGGTGCTCAGCGGCGCCGGTCCAGAGCCGCCCGGAGGTACGGAGCGGTGCGGCTGCCCGCGGCCTCGGCGACCTCCTCCGGAGTGCCCGTCGCGACCACCGAGCCGCCGGCCCGGCCCGCTCCCGGGCCGAGGTCCACGACCCAGTCCGCGTCGGCGACGACGCGCATGTCGTGCTCGACGACGATCACCGTGTTGCCCGCGTCGACCAGGTGCTGCAGGTGCTCGAGCAGGCGGTCGGCGTCGGCGGGGTGCAGGCCCGACGTCGGCTCGTCGAGCAGGTAGAGCGTGTCCCCGCGCTGGGCGCGACGCAGCTCCGAGGCGAGCTTCACCCGCTGCGCCTCTCCCCCGGACAGCTCGGGCGCCGGCTGGCCGAGCGAGACGTAGCCGAGCCCCACGTCCACCAGCGCGTCGAGGTGGCGGGCGACCTCGCGGTCCTCGGCGAAGGCCTCGCGCGCATCGGCGACGCTCAGCGCGAGGACGTCGGCGATCGTCCGGCCGCCCAGGGTGACCTCGAGGGTCTCGTCGTTGTACCGGGTGCCGCCGCACGCCGTGCAGGGCGCCTCGACGGTCGGGAGGAACAGCAGCTCCACCTCCACGGAGCCCTCGCCCTTGCAGACGGGGCAGCGCCCGCTGGGCAGGTTGAAGGAGAAGCGGCTCGCCGAGAAGCGGCGGCGCTTCGCCTCCGGTGTGGCCGCGAAGAGCGTCCGCACCCGGTCGAACAGGCCCGTGTAGGTCGCGACGTTCGAGCGCGAGGTCCGGCCGATCGGGGTCTGGGTCACCTGCACCACCCGGCGCAGGCGGTCCGCGGGCCCGGAGGCGGTGCCGCGGGTCGCCGCCGCAGCCGCGTCGAGCAGCGGGTCCGCCTCCCCACCCTCCTCGGCCGGCGCGTCCTCGGCGACGTCGGCGCGGAGCGAGGCGCGCAGCAGATCGGGCAGCGCCTGGTTCACGAGCGTCGACTTGCCCGATCCGGAGACGCCGGTGACCGCGGTGAGAACCCCGACCGGGAACGCGACGGAGAGGTCGTCGAGCGTGTGCCGCGAGACTCCGGCGAGCTCGATCCACTGCTCCGCGGTGCGGCGGGAGCGCAGCGGCGCCGGGTCGCCCTCGGGGAAGAGGTAGCGGCGGGTGACGGAGTCGCGGGCGCCCGGCAGGCCGTCGAGCGGGCCGGAGTAGACGACGGTGCCGCCCCCCGACCCCGCGCCCGGGCCGATGTCGACGATCCAGTCGGCCTCGCGGATGACGTCGAGGGAGTGCTCGACGAAGAAGACGGTGTTGCCGGTCGCCCGCAGGGTCCGCAGGATGCCGAGCAGCGCCTCCGTGTCGGCGGGGTGCAGGCCCGTGGACGGCTCGTCGAGCACGAAGACGACGCCGAAGAGGCGCGAGAGCACCTGCGTTGCGAGGCGCATCCGCTGGAGCTCCCCCGAGGAGAGCGTCGGCGTGGAGCGGTCGAGCGAGAGGTGGCCGAGGCCCAGGTCGACGATCGGCGCGAGGCGGGCGACGAGGTCCTCGACCAGCCGCTGCGCGGCCAGGCGGGTCTGCGGAGCGCCGTCGGCCGGGGTCCAGCCGGGCTCCAGCACGCGCCGCGCGACGACGACCAGCTCCTCGAGCGGGAGCGCTGACAGCTCGGTGATGTCGAGCCCCTCGAAGGTGACGGCGAGCGCGTCGGGCTTCAGCCTCTGGCCGCCGCACACCGGGCAGGCGACGCTGACGACGAACGAGGCCGCGCGCTCGCGCATCCGGGCGCTCTTCGAGCCGGCGAAGGTGTCGAGCACGTAGCGGCGCACCCCGAGGAACGTGCTCATGTAGCGCGGCTCGTCACCGGCCGCCACGGCCGCGCGCACCTCCGCGGGAGAGCGGTCGGTCCACACGGGAACCTGCGGGGAGTCGGGAGTGTGCAGGATCCAGTCGCGGTCCTCCGCGGGCAGGTCGCGCCACGGAGCGTCGATGTCGTGTCCGAGCGAGATCAGGCTGTCGCGCAGCTGCTTGCCGTGCCAGGCGGTCGGCCAGGCGGCGAGCGCCCCGTCGCGGATCGAGAGCGAGTCGTCCGGCACCATCAGCTCGTCGGGGACGTCGTAGACCCGGCCGATGCCGTGGCAGCTCGGGCAGGCGCCCTGCACGGTGTTGGCCGAGAAGTCCTCCGCGAGCAGCATCGGCGCGCCCTCGGGGTAGGCGCCGATGCGCGAGAACACCATCCGCACCACGCTCGAGAGCGTCGTCGCACTGCCGACCGTGGAGCGGGCCGAGCCTCCGGAGCGCCGCTGCGGGAGGGCGACGGCCGGCGGCAGGCCCTCGATAGAGTCGACGTCCGGCACGCCGACCTGGTCGATCAGCCGCCGCGCGTAGGGGGCGACCGACTCGAAGTAGCGGCGCTGCGCCTCCGCGTAGAGCGTGCCGAAGGCGAGCGAGCTCTTGCCCGATCCGGAGACCCCCGTGAAGGCGACGAGGGCGTCGCGCGGCACGTCGACGTCGATGCTCCGGAGGTTGTTCTCGCGGGCGCCGCGCACGCGGACGTGGTCGAGGGGGTCGGTGGTTCCAGGCGCGCTCATCCGTACAGCCTGCCGTGCCGGGATGTGGGGCGGCCGCCGCGGAGCTCCGAGGCGCTCGACGCCGAGACGGCCCGCTCCCGGCCGAGGCACCGCGGTGGGGCGGTGTCTCGGCGGGGGCGGGCCGTCTCGGCGTCAGCGGCGCGCGTGCGTCAGCAGGTGCGCGCCGGGTAGGCCGCGGTCAGGGCGCCCGCGGTGAGCGAGGCGGCCGGGACCGAGGCCTGACGGGTGGTGAAGGCGGCCGAGGCGCTGGCGCCGGGGGCGGCGGTCAGCGTCTGCGAGGCGCCGAACGGCGAGCGGATGACGACCGAGAGGGGCGTCGTGCCCGTGTTCTTCACCACTCCGGTGAGGACGACCTTGCCCGCGACGCAGCGGGTGGACGCGGTGAGCGTCGAGGTCGGTGCCGTCACCACCACGGTCGCGGTGACCGTGACGGCCGTGGAGCTCGAGAGCCGACGGTCGGCGGCGTTGTAGGCCGTCGATCCGTTCGCGCCCACCCACTGGTTGTCGTTCGCACCGATCGTGCGGACGACTCCGGTGACGGAGTAGCGGCCGGGCGCCGTCGCCACCGCGGAGGTGTTCCAGGTGACCGGCTGCGAGGCGGTGCCCCGGTTGTAGGCGAGCACGACGTCGGCGCGGGCGGGCAGAGCCGCCGCGGCGTCGGTGCCGGAGGCGACCGTCACCTCGCCGAGGTCCGAGCGGACCGCGGAGGCGGCGTCGGCCGAGCGGACCTCGGCGTACTGCCCCGCGGTCAGCGAGACGATGCCGCCGTGCTTGGTCGACGAGGCGAGCGAGAAGCCCGGGTCGGTGAGCTGGGTCCAGCCCGTGTCGAGGTCGTTCGTCACCATCGGCTTGTAGCCGGTCGCGGGGATCACGTCGACGTACAGGTACCAGGTGTCCTCGCCGTGGTCCTTGAACACCGCGGGGCCCTCGACCCCACCGGGGTTGCCGCCGGACCACACCGCGCCGATGCGCGACTGGATCTGCGTCCACGAGGTCGTCGGCAGCCACCAGGTCGCCGAGGTGGTCGACTCCATGTAGATGCCCTTGCCGGTGCCGTTGTCCTTCGAGATCCGGTAGGTCGTGCCGGAGTCCTGGATCAGCGTGGTGTCGATCGTGTCGGCCCCGGTGTCGATGAAGGTGCCGCCGTACGAGTAGGTGGCCTGCGTGAAGTCCGTGGTCGCTCCCCAGAGCACGCGGGAGGATCCGGTGCCCGGCGTGTGCGCCGCGGTCGGGTAGACCGTCGAGGACCAGTAGACGACGAACGCGCCCTTGCCGGGTCCCGCGTAGTCCGGCACCCACGTGGCCTCGGGAGCCCACATCATGCCGGCCTCGAGCTTCTTCGTCCCCGCGGCGTCGAGCGCCACGTCGAACTGGCGGACGTCGCTCCACGACACGAGGTCGCTCGACTCCCAGACGTTCATCTTCGTGCTGCCCTTGGTGGTCCAGTAGCACCAGGTGTCGCAGGTGCTGGGGCCCCGGTCGCCGCCGAAGACGCGGAGGTCCGTGGCGATGATGTAGTACTTCTTCGTGTCGGGGTTGTAGGTCAGGTACGGGTCGCGGACACCGGTGGTGCCGAGGTCGGAGGCCAGGATCGGCTTCGCGCCGTTGAGCGGGTCCCACTTCTCCGGGTCGTCGCCGCGGGAGACGTCGAGGTAGATCTTCTCGGCGTAGCCCTGGGAGTCCTCGACGAAGTGGACCATCAGGTAGCCGTAGGGGGTGTCGACGCCGACCTGCGGCTCGACCGTCACGGCGATCGAGCGGGTCTGCACGATTCCGCGGATCGACGCCGTCGCGGTGAGCGACGAGGTGCGCGCGGCCTGGCCCACGGCGGGGCGGTCGGCGCTGAGGGTGCGGCCGTCGGCCGAGACGCGCAGGGTCGGGTCGCTGGAGGACCAGGTCACCGCTCCTCCGTAGTCGGGCAGGTTCGTGGTCGAGTCGTCGACGGTGAGCGGGGCGACCCCGGCCAGCACGGCGGCGGCGATCGGGGAGAACGTGGAGGCGTGAGGCTTCGCGTCGACGCTCGACACGGCCACCACCTCCGCCCCGGTGAGCGCGCGGTCGTAGACGCGGAACGCCGAGACCTCGCCCGTGTAGAACGGGTCGGGGTACGGTGCGCGGCCGATCGTGTTGAGCGACTGGTCGGCCACCGACGAGGGGCGCAGGGCGGTGGGCGCCGAGGCGACCTGGACGCCGTCGACGAAGAACGAGATCGTGCCGGCGCTGCCGTCGATCACCGACGTGAGGCTGTACCAGCGGTCGGCGGTGAGGGCGGAGGCGCTGCGGGCGTTGTTCTCGCCGTTCCCTCCGCTGGTCGTGATCGCGGTGCGCACGCGATCGCGGACGGACGCGAACCAGTACTGGTTCGTGCTGTCGCTGCCGATGTTCCACAGGAAGTGGAAGTTCGAGAGCATCGACGCGTCGGCGCGGGTCTCGATCGTGACGGTGGCCGACGAGCGACCGGTCAGCAGGTTCGCGGGCAGCTGCACCCAGGGGGCGGTGGTGCTGCTCTTGGGGCCGCCGGTGAGGCGGAGCGACGTGCCGGTCCAGAGCGCGTCGGTCGCGTTGCGGACGGTGGCGGCTCCCACGCCTCCGCTCACGGTGTTCGGGACCGTGCTGCCGGTGGTCTGCGTGAACCGGTAGTCGGCGAGGAGGCCCTGCTGCGGGATCACGGCATCGGCCGCCTGCGCGGCCGGAGCCGGGGCGACGAGGCCCGAGAGCAGCACTGCTCCGAGGCCGAGCGCGGCGAGCGCTGCGCGCAGCGGCGCTCGCCGCGCGGGTGTGGTGGTGGGGGGCATGGTGCTCCTTCAGTGGAGTGGTGCGGTTCAGGGAGGGGGAGAGGATCTCGGGGTGCCGAGCCCTGCTGGGTCGAGCAGCGCCGTCAGGGGCGTGTCGGAGCCTGTGTGCGGAGCACGAAGGGCTCGATACGCCGCCGGGCGGCTGCTCGACCGGCAGGGAGGGGCAGCTGCTCGACCGGCACGAGGGATCAGCCGCCGGGGTTCGTGTCGGTGTACCCGGTGGTCGGGGCGGTGGTGCCGAGTGCCGCGAGGGTGGGCGCCTTCCGCATCACGACGGGGTTGCCCGGGCTGTCGCGACCATGGAGCAGTCGCCGTCGTGGAACTCGATCGCGGGGTCGGCGGTGTCCGGCGCGATCGGGTCGGTGGAGGTCGGCTTGCCGAGGGCGACGGCCGGGGAGGCGGCGGTGAAGGGCAGCGGAGCCACCGCGGCGAGGAGGATCAGCAGCCCGGCCGTGTGGCGGCGCCGGAGCCCCGCGGATCGGGGGAGCTCGGCGTCGACGGGCGTCGATGCGGTCGTCATCGTGACTCCATCGTCAGGGGCGGCGTGGGGCCCGGAGGCGCACCGTGAGCGGCGCGCCCCCGGGGGCGGGGGGGGCTGCGGAGAGGCGCCGGAGGGCGCCAACAGGAGAGGCCCGGTGGACCTCGGAGAAGAACTCGCCGTGACTCGCAGGATCCGGCGCGACCTCCACCTCGAGGCCTCCGACGCCGCCAGCTGCACGGTTTGTTCACGGTAACAGGGCGTCTGCGCAAACTCAACGGCCCCCGTGAGCGGGGGTGGCATCACTTCACGGCGCCTGCGGTCCGCGCGGTCGCTCTCGTCACGGAGGAAGGATCCGCGGCGCCCCGTGGAACGGCGCAGGCGACGTGGGCCGGATCGGACGTTCGTCGTGAGTCGTGATCAGCACCGCCGTCCCGAGCCGCCGTCCTCTTTCTTCCACCGCCGCTCGCGCCTCCGCCGCCGCTGTCAAGAGGGGAGAGACGGTCCGCGCCCCTCGCCTAGGGTGCCGGGATGCCCCGCACCCGGACGTCCCGCGCCGCCCTCGCCTGGCGGGAGGCGGTCACCGGCTCGCGCCTCATGCTCGCTCTCAAGACGGCGCTGGCGGTCGGCATCGCCTGGGCCGTCGCGCCGCTCGCTCCCGGAGTCGCGGAGCAGTACCCGTACTACGCGCCGCTCGGCGCCCTCGTCAGCATGTACCCGACCTTGATGGGCTCGGTCCGCACCGGACTGCAGACCCTGCTCGGGCTCGCGGCGGGGATCGGCCTCGCCGCCCTCGTGGTCGTCACCGTCGGACCGACCTGGTGGACGATCCCGCTCGTCGTCGGGATCGGCGTGGTCCTCTCGGGGACGGGGTGGTTCGGCGCGGGCCGCGAGTACGTGCCGATGGCGGCCCTCTTCGTGCTCATCATCGGCGGGGCCGACGCCGAGGACTACTCCCTCGGCTACCTCGTGCAGATGGCGGTGGGCGTGGTGGTGGGGCTGCTGGTGAACGTGGTCGTCGCCCCCGGGCTCACCGTCGAGGCGGCGTCCGCCCGGGTCGACGCGTTCCAGCGCGAGCTCGCGGAGCACCTGCGCCAGCTGGCCGCCGCGCTCGAGGAGACGTGGCCGCCCGAGCACGAGGCGTGGGCGCGCAACGGCGAGGAGCTGGCCCGGACGGCGGAGGAGGTCCGCGCGGCCCTCGCGGACGCGGACGAGAGCCGCAAGGGCAACCCGCGCGCACTGCTGCACCGGCGCGACTCCCGACCCGACCACCTCCGCCTCGAGACGCTCGACGCGATCCTCTTCCACGTCCGCGATCTGAGCGGCGCCCTCGCGGACACCATCTGGGAGCGGCCGGGCGCGCTCCCGTTCGATCCGGCGCTCGGCCCGCCGCTGAGCGAGGCCTGCCGGGCGGTCGCCGACGCGATCGATCGCGACGACGTCGGGTCCCCCGCCGCGCACCGGGCGATCGGGGGCGCGGCCCGCGCGATCCGGCACCTCGTGCAGGTCGTCGACGAGCGGACCGCCGCGACCTCCCGGACCCTCGGGCCCGGCGTCCTCGCGGCGATGCACCTCCGCCGCGTCCTGGTGCGCCTGCAGCACGACGGCGCGGAACCGCAGGAGGAGTGAGGTCTGGCGCCTCCCGCCCCATACTGATATGGTGATGGGACATCGGGAGGACGGGGACGACGTGGAGCGGACGGTGACGACGACGAGCCTCCGTGGTCGCACGCCTGAGCGGGTGACCACGGAGGCTCGTCTGGCCTTCGGGCAGGCGCTACTCGCAGACGAAGAAGGCGACCTCCACGTAGCCCATCGTCTGCGAACGGGTGTCGACGTCGGAGTTCTCGACGGTCACGCCGGACGCGGCGAAGCTGCTGCCTCCTGCGCCCGTCGACGCGTTGGCCGCGTAGGAGCCGCCACCGCGCACCCACAGGGAGGTGCCACCGCCGGCACCGCCGAAGTAACCGCCGCCGCCACCACCGGACGCATAGGTCACCTGGCGGCTCGCGTTCGTCCTCGCTGCGCCGGCACCGCCGTCGCGCCCGGAGCCCGGGCTGCCGAGAACCGTCTCGGTCACGTTGACCGTCGTCACACCGGGCTGCCCCGGCCCGGTCTGGCTTCCGCCGGTGCTCGGGGCCTGCTCCGTGGAGCCGGTGCTGCTGTCCGCGCGCGAGACGGCGCTGTCGTAGCCGGAGCCGCCGACGGGGCCGCCGGACCCCGCGTTCGGCCCGACGCGGGCGGACCGGGTGAAGTCGTTCGAGGTGAAGCCGGCTGCGCTACCGCCGCCGCCGCCCGCGATGACGAGCAGGGAGCCCGCGGCGGTGATCCCGCTGGCCCCGCCCCCTCCTCCGGAGCCGATGTAGCCCGGAGTGCCCGGAGCCCCGCCGTTGCCGAGCCCCCGGCCGCCGGCCTGGTTGCTGCCGCCCGAGCCCGCGGTGATGACGATCTCGGACGCTCCGCCGAGCGCGTCGACGGGGATGGTGCCCGTCACCCGCGCACCGGCGCTGGTGACGTCCGACCCGGTGCGGACGCCGCCGCCGTCTCCGCCGACCGCCGTGAAGCGGACCCACTGGGTTCCCGCGGGCACGGGGATCGTCCGGGCCGCGAGCGCGGTGGTCGAGGTGGCGTCGATGCGCTGCGCGTCCTGCAGGGCGCACTGGGGGGCGGTCGAGGCCGACGCCATCGGAGCGGCGATCGAGGCGGCCACAACAGGAATCGCCCATGCGGCGCCCTTCACCACGGTTCGGCGCTGGGTCAGACGATCGGGGGCGCCGGTCGGCGTGCTGGTGTCTTCGTTCTGCATCGGAGTCCTTCTGTCATCGTGCACCCCTGGGTATCGGGGGCAGAGTCGGGTGAGAGGCGCGGGAGGATGCCCGTGCCGCTCCGACAGAGTCGCCTGCTCCGCGACGGGGCACGCCGCTCGAGGCCGCTCTGGCGCGAACCTGCCCTGAGGCGGCGCGCCGCGCCCCCCGCGCCTCATCCTCAGCGACTTCTCCGCAGCGCCGACCAGTCGTGCACGACGTCGCAGATGCCCCGTCGGACTCGCCGATACGGACCCTCCGAGCGGGCGGCCCGACTCGCGAGCACCCTGGACCGAGCGGCCCGGAGAGCCCGCGACGGCCGAGCGCAGAACCCGACGTCAGTCCGGCGCCGGCCCGCGACGGCCGAACGGGCAGCCCGGCGTCAACCCGGCGTCACGCCCCGACGGCCGAACGGCCAGCCCGGCATCAGCCCGGCGTCAGCCCGGCGTCAGCCCGCGTCGGCGAGCAGCGCCTCGCGGTCGAGCCGCTTCGCGTAGCAGCGCGCGCTCGGCTCGTCGCCCCAGTAGCCGTAGCCCGCGATCGGGTCGTAGCCGGCGCTCGCGTAGAGCGCCATCGCCTCCGGCTGCTCCGTGCCGGTGACCAGTCGGAGCAGCTCCACGCCCTCGCGGGCCGCCAGCCGCTCGACGCCGGCGAGCAGCACGCGGCTGAGCCCGCGGCCCCGCGCGGCGCTCACCACGAACATCCGCTTGATCTCGCCGATCCCGTCCTCGACCGCGAGCGCCACGCAGCCGACGAGCCCGCCGTCGACCTCGAGCAGCAGGGTCGGAGCGTCGGCGGGAGGGCGCGGACCGGTGTCGTCGCCGCCGTAGCGGGCGAGGAGGTCGGCCTCCTGCAGGGCGAAGAGGTCCGTGGCGGCCGGGTCTCCGGCCGTGGTCTCGATCAGGCGGTGCACGGCACGATGCTACGGCGCGGCGGCGAGCCCCGCGGCGATCCCCGTCAGCTGCTCGAGCACGGCCCGCACGGCCGAGCGCTCCAGCGTCTCGGGCCGGGCGAGGCAGTCGATGTGGCGGCCTAGCCCCGGGATCCCGAGCGGCCGCAGCACCACCTCCGGCGTGCGCCGCAGGTCGGTCGTGTACCGCGGCAGCAGCGCCACGCCGTCGCCCGCCGACACGACCGCCGCCGCGACCAGGAAGTCGTTGATCCGGTGCGGGATGCGCGCTTCGCCGCCCGCGAGGACCGCGATGGCGTCGATCGCCCGCTCCAGGGGGAAGCCCTCGTGCACCGCGACCCACTCCTCGTCGCGGAGGTCGGCGGGGCGGACGACGTCCTTCGCGGCGAGCGGATGGTCGCGCCGCAGCGCGAGGTCGAGCGGCTCGAAGAGGAGGGGCGTGGAGCGCACGGTCCCGGGCCACTCGGCGCTGCCGGCGAGCCGGTGCGCGACGACCAGGTCGTGATCCGCGGTCAGCCCGGCGAAGGCGCTCTGCGCCACGTCGAAGTCGGCGAGCGCGACGCCCGGCCGACCCGGTGCGCGCAGCGCCTCCAGCAGCGGGCCGAACATCGCCAGCCCCGCGCTGTGGAACGCGGCGACCGAGACCGTGCCGCTCGGCTCCCCCTCGAAGTCCGCGACCGCCCGGGCCGCGCGCTCGAGCGCCACCTCCACCTCGACCACGGCCGCCGCGAGAGCGCGGCCGGCGGGGGTCAGCGCGGTCCGGCGCCCGTCGCGGAAGGTCAGGGCCGTCGGAGTGCGGCGCTGCAGCGCGCTGATCTGCTGCGAGACGGAGGAGGGGGACACCCGCATCGCGGCGGCGACGGCGGCGATGCTCCCGCGCTCGCCGAGCTCCCGCAGAGCCCTGAGCTGTCCGAGTTCCATGAGTTCCAACTTACGCGTCGGCGAAGAAGATGCAGTCTTGTCCTTCGGGTCTCCGTGCCGCCACGATGAGCCGTGCACGCTCTCCTCTCCCGCTTCCGGGTCGACCTCCTCCTGCTCGTGGTCGCCGCCTCCTGGGGCTCGACCTACTTCGCGGCGAAGGAGCTCGTCACCGACTCGAGCGTGATGGCGCTGCTCGGCTCGCGGATGACCCTCGCCGCCCTGTGCCTGGCCGTGATCGTCGCGGCGCGGCGGCACCGGATCACCGCGGCGGAGTGGCGGGTCGGCGTGACCATCGGGGCGCTGCTCGCGACGATCTTCGCGCTCGAGACCTACGGCATCGCCGGCACCTCCGCCACCAACGCGGGCCTCATCATCAGCCTGACGATCGTGATCACGCCGATCCTCGACTCCGCCGTCTCGAAGCGCCGACTCCCGGGCCGCTTCCTGCTCGCATGCCTCGTCGCGGTCGTCGGGGTCGCGCTGCTCGCGGGCAACGGCTCCCTCCGCCCGCTCTCCCCCGGCGACCTGCTGATCCTCGGCGCCGCCGTCGTGCGGGCCGTGCACGTCACGTCGATGCACCGCCTCTCGGCGCGAGCGCCGATGGACTCCCTCCGCCTGACCACGGTGCAGCTCGGCACCTGCGCCGTCGTCTTCAGCGCCGCGTCGCTCGTCGTCGGCGTGCCGATCCCCGAGTACGTCGCGGGGCTCGACCCCGTGGGCGCCGGCCTGTTGCTCTACCTCGTCCTGGTCTGCACCGTCTTCGGCTTCCTCGTGCAGACGTGGGCGGTCCGCCGCACCTCCCCCTCCCGCGTCAGCCTCCTGCTGGGCACCGAGCCGGTGTGGGCCGCGGTCGTCGGAGTCGCGCTCGCCCGCGACCCGATCGCGCCGGTCGGCTTCCTCGGCATCGCGCTGATCCTCGCGGGCACGGCCTGGGGGCGCTCCCTCGAGCAGCGGACGGCACCCGACGTGCAGACCGCGGCGGCCGCTCCGGAGGCGCTGCTCGCCCCCGAGCCGGAGGACGAGCAACGGCGTCCCGTCGAGCGGTAGCCGGGTCAAGGGACTCGCGTGCGGCGTCCCGATGTGGGGGAATCGGGTCGGGAGGCGTCCGCCGCGGGCGCCGCCGGAGGAGGATCCATGTCGCTCAGCGTGCTGTTCATCGGCGGGACGGGCATCATCAGCGCCGCCTGCGTCCGCGAGGCGCTGCAGCTCGGCCACGACGTGACCGTGCTGAACCGGGGGCGGACGTCGCTCCGCCCGCTGCCCGAGGGCGTCCGCGAGGTGCAGGCCGACGGCCGCGACCGCGACTCCGTCACCGCCGCCCTCGGCGACAAGACCTTCGACGCCGTGATCGACTTCGTCGCCTTCACGCCCGAGCACGTGCAGCAGGACATCGACCTGTTCGCCGGCCGCACGGGCCAGTACGTCTTCATCAGCTCGGCCTCGGCCTACCAGAAGCCGCCGCGCAGCCTCCCGGTCACCGAGTCGACTCCGCTCCGGAACCCCTACTGGCAGTACTCCCGCGACAAGATCGCGTGCGAGGACCTGCTCGTGGCCGAGTACCGCGCGAGCGGCTTCCCGGTCACGATCGTCCGCCCCTCGCACACCTACGACCGCACCGCGCTGCCCGTCGATGGAGGCTGGACCGTCGTCGACCGGATGCGCCGCGGCCAGGAGGTGGTCGTCCTCGGCGACGGCACCTCGCTCTGGACGCTCACGCACGCCGACGACGTCGCCGTCGGCCTGGTCGGCCTCCTCGGCGCCTCCGCCGCGATCGGCGAGGCCTTCCACATCACCGGCGACGAGACGCCGACCTGGGACGAGATCCACCACGACCTCGCCGCGGCGGCCGGAGTCGAGCCGCGCCTCGTGCACGTCGCCTCCGACGCGATCGCCGCCGCCGACCCCGAGCTCGGTGCCGGGATCGTCGGCGACAAGGCGCACTCGATGGTGTTCGACAACGCGAAGATCCGCCGCCTCGTCCCGGCGTACTCCCCCTCGGTGCGCTTCAGCGACGGCGCCCGCGAGATCGTGGAGTGGTACGACGCCGACGAGTCGCGCCGCGTGGTCGACGAGCGGATGAACGGCCTGTTCGACGCGCTGATCGAGCGGTACCGGCCGCGCCCGCTGTGAGGGGCGGGGGGTGCGCGAGTCCGCCGACTCCGCCCCTCCCGGCCGCTGCACCCCGCTCGGCTCCTCCGCCCGCGCCGGCGCCCCCGCTCAGCCGATCGGCTCGAGCCGGACCAGGAACCCGCCCGGCACTCCCGGCTGCAGCTCCTGGTACTCGGACGACACGCGGTAGGAGCCCTCGCCGACCGCCGTCACGGTGAAGGCGTCGTCCGTGCGCGTGCCCGCGAGGAAGACGGTGTAGACATCGGTGCCGTCCTCGGCGGTGCGCTTCCCGGCCGCCGCGCCGACCCAGCGGTGCCCGCCCGGATCGGCCGTCGCCGTCTCCCCGAGGGTCGCGTCGATCGCGGCCGGGTCGACGCCCACGGTGCCGATCCCGTCCTGGCACTCCCGCCAGACGCCCGTGAATCCCGGGTCGGGGTCGGAGTAGCAGAACATCATCGACCCGTCGGGCGCGACGTGCAGGTCGCCGTAGCCGCCGACCACCGGCCCGGAGACGGGGGCGGCCGTGGGCCCGGTCGTCGGCTCGGGGTCGGCCGGCGCGGTGCACCCGGCGAGCGCGAGGACGAGCACCGCCACCGCTCCCGCTCGCCACCTCATGTGCGCAACCTACTGGAGCCGCGCCCCCGCCCGTCCGTGTGCCGAGCCGGGAGTCCGCCGGGAGCCGGCCCGCCCTCAGACCAGCCGGCGGCCGCTGAAGCGGTCGACGGGGGCGTCGTGGCGCATCGCCCGCTCGTACATCCGCCGGAACGGCTCGGTGAGCACGCCGTTCGTGCGGTCCAGCGAGTCCTGCCAGGCCACGATCTCCCCCAGCTGCGCGGCGAGATCCGCGCGGAGGGCCGCCTCGTCGACGGTGGTCGAGACGCCCTTCGAGACGACGATCCGGCCCGCGACGATCACGGTGTCGATCGACGAGCCGTTCTCGGAGTAGACGAGCTGGTTCTCGAGCCGCTGGCGCGGGGTGAAGTTCAGCGTCTCGAGGTCGTAGACGACGAGGTCGGCCTGCTTGCCGACCTCGATGCTGCCGGTGACGCCGTCGAGCACGGCGCTGCGCGCGCCTCCGATCGTTCCGGCCGTGAGCACCTCGGACACGGTCGGCCAGGTGGCGATGTCCGGATCCGTGACCTTGTGCAGGAGCGCCGCGGCCTTCACGACGTCGAGCATGCGCGGAGTGTCGCTGCTCGAGCAGCCGTCGGTGCCGAGGCCGAGGTTCACGCCCGCGTCGTGCAGCGCGCGCCACGGGGCGATGCCCGAGCCGAGCTTGAGGTTCGAGATCGGGTTGTGCGAGACGGACGTGCCGGCGGCGGCGATCCGCTCCATGTCGGAGTCGGTGAGCCAGATCCCGTGGGCGAAGGTCGTGTTCGGCGAGAGCGCGCCGATCCGCTCCATGTACTCGACCAGGGTCGAGCCGTAGGACAGCTCGCCGGTCACCAGCTGCGTCTTCGTCTCGAGGACGTGGATGTGGCACTCCGCCCCGTGCTCGAGCGCCAGCTCGGTCGCCCCCACGAGCAGCTCGGGCCCGCACCGCTGAGGAGCGGACGGGGCGACCATGTAGCGCAGCCGCCCGCCTCCCCTCCCGTGCTGGGTCGCGAACGCCTCGCGGCTGAAGGCGAGGTAGCCCTCCGTCGTCGGGCGCGACGCCGACCGCGCCTGGTCGAGGATCTCCGCGGGCACGTACTCCTCGAGGAACGGCATCGTCTCGTGGAAGGGCCTGCTGATGACGTGGCCCGAGATGTTGGCGCGGACTCCGATCTCGTCGTACGCGTCGAAGACCGCGGCGAGCTGCTCCGCGTCCTGGTCCGGGTTCTCGAGCACGTCGTCGACCAGGGTCGTGACCCCGGCCTTCAGCGATTCGAGGGCGAAGAGCGACGAGCGCAGCCGCACCAGATCCGGAGCGACGCGGCTGTTCCCGAGGATCGGGTACGACAGCAGCATCCACAGCTCGAGCGGCAGGTTGTCGTAGCGGCCCTTGTAGAGGTACTCCCACGAGTGGGTGTGGGCGTTGACGAAGCCGGGGACGACCAGGCGGTCGCGCCCGTCGATCACCTCGTCGCCCGGCTCGGGGACGAGGCCCGGGCCGATCGCGACGATCAGCTCGTCGACGATGCGGATGCTCGCCGTGATCGGGACGGCGCCCGAGACCGGGTCCATGGTGATCACGGCGGCGTCGGAGAGGAAGAGGGGCATGGCGGTTCCGTTCGTGGTGCGGGGTGGGACGGGGCGGGCCGGCTCGCGAGGGGGCCGGCCCGCGGAGG